>DAORKJ010000057.1:0-24358 GCA_035439505.1 Chitinophagales bacterium | reverse complement strand
ACAGCCGGGGAATGTACCGATGTAATAATGTACCGATGTACCAATGAAACAGCCGAATTTTAACAAACTTTTAATTCGCTGCTACCATTGAGGTTAATAAATATTAATCCCAATTCATCTTTGAAGAATATTTAAAATTTGAAATTGGGAATAATTATGTGCTTAACACAGCACCCAATTAGCTAATCAGCTAATTTGCTAATCAACCAATTATCAATCCGATGCAGCACCGCCATGAACATCAGCTGCTAAAACTGATTCATAAATTACATCCATTATTTTATTTCTTATTCCTTCCGTGCTTAAGCGGTTAGGATCGGCTTTTGGTTGCACGCGATTGCTAAGAAAAATATATACTAAATCATATTTAGGGTCAACCCAAACACAAATTCCTGTAAACCCCTGATGACCGAAAGTTGCGGCAGAAGCATAGCCACTGCAAGGAGAAACATTTTCCATATCCGGTTTATCGAATCCCAAACCTCTTCTTGAAATACTACTTTGTTTTTTTGTCCAGAGATTTACTGTCTCTTCTTTAAAATATCTTTCACCTCCGTAGGTGCCACCGTTTAATAACATCTGATATAACTTAACGAGGTCTTCTGCATTTGAAAATAAACCTGCATGACCTTCAACACCACCCATCATTCCGGCACCCATATCGTGCACATAACCCTGAACGGTTTGGTAACGGAAATAAGTATCATTTTCTGTGGGAACAATTTGTGTACGTGGAAATAAATTTAAAGGATTAAAACAAGTGGTTGTCATACCAAGCGAATTATAAAAATGGTCATACACATAATTATCTAATCGCACTCCTGTCAGTTGCTCAGCAATTCTTCTTGAAATATATAATCCTAAATCGCTATAAACGTATTTATTTTTTTCTTTGAGGTTGATGTCTTTTATTATTTGCCAAACTGTATCACGATAATCATCACGCATATAAACATTATCAGCAACCTGAGTGGTATAACCTGCAATTTTTGTCTGACTGTAATAACCGGGGTCTTGTGTTCCATCAGCTAATAATGTTTTTTTATAAAACGGCACCCATGCAGGCAAACCGGATTGATGTGTTAAAATATCCTGCAATTTTAATCCTGCAATATTGGACCCTTTGGTATCGGGTAAATAATCGGCGACTGTTTTTGTTAAATCGAGCAAACCCTGTTCGTGCAATTGCATCAACATCATAGTAGTTGCAGAAGTTTTGGTAACACTCGCTAAATCGTAAATACTAGTATTTTCAACAGGTGTTTTTTTATCGTATTTATAATAACCATAAGCTTTATCCCAAATTATTTTACCGTCTTTGGCAACTAAAATCTGACAGCCGGGAGCGGCTTCTACCTGGATACAAGCTTTTGCAAGACTATCGATTCTTGACATCCTTAAAGAGCTAATTCCCAACTCTTCCGGAATGGTATATTTTAACCTGTTTAAAGAACCGGTAAGCATGCCATCATTCACTTTAAAATCGCCAATACCAACTGGGAGCCTGCCACTAAAAGGAATAGCACCAAATAAACTCATAGCAACAGCTTGTTGGGTATATTTATCATCGTCGTACGCAACAATATGATATTGTGCGTCTTGAAATTTTTCTAAGGCATAAGGAATACCAAATAATACGGTAGCTGTTTTAGTTACCAGTGATAATTTCCAAACAAGATTTTCTGTTTGTGAAGTAACACCATAATTACTTGAACGTGCGCGTTTCATATCATGCACACCCACAATAACCACATCGTATTTTTTTAGTTTTTCATATATTTGAATGTAGGCGGCGGCATCTGCATCTTTGTTTATTTGGTAATTATCTACCTTGCCATATTTACTTAAATATTCCTGGAAAGTAGTTTTGGAACCATTGCCAACACTTACACTTGCAATTGTTAGCGTATCTAATTTTTTGAATGGAATTAAACTATCTACAGCATTAGCCAATGTAATACTGTGTTCGGTAATTTTTCTTTTTATTAAAGTAGCTTCATCAGCATTTAAATCGGCAGTTAAGTTTTGTACTTTAACTGGTTTGTAATCATTTAAACCGGCAAATGCTTTCGCTTTTAAAATTCTGCTTACACTTTCATCTAATCGCTGTTCAGAAATTTTTCCAGAGGCAACAGCAGCTTTTATAGCTTCGAAAGCGACAGGAATATTTTCGCTGAACAACAGAAAATCGTTTCCAGCTAAAAATGCTTTTACTTCCAGTTCACCACTTTTGTAATACGCACTAATTCCTTTCATGTTTAATGCATCACTAAATACCAAACCTCTAAAGCCAAGTGAGTCTCGTAATACACCGGTTCCTATTTTTTGTGAAATAGATGCTGCACTATTTTCAACATTATCTAATGCAGGAACAAATAAATGCGCCAGCATAACAGAACCTAAGCCTTCATTCATTAAAATTTTGAATGGATAAAATTCCAATGAATCTAAATGTGCATAGGAATGATTTACTACCGGCATGGTTACGTGACTATCTGCATCAACATCACCGTGACCCGGAAAATGTTTTCCGCAGGCAAGAATATTATTATCCTGCAATGCATTCATATACATTAAACCCTTTAGCGCAACATTATATTTATCTTCTCCAAAAGCCCTGTCGCCGATAACCGGATTTTTATAATTATTATTAATATCGATATCCGGTGCAAAATTGGCATGTACACCTAAACGTTTTAATTGTTGCGCAATAATTGTCCCTACTTCATAAACGGTTGAGTCATGCGTCATTGCACCCCAGGTTAATTGTCGCTGAAACGAAATAACAGAATCCAATCGCATTGCAGGGCCCCATTCGGCATCCATGGCAATCATAAGCGGGATTTTCGACATACTTTGATAATTGTTGGTCAGTTTTACCTGACGAACCGGACCACCCTGCATAAAAATGAGACCACCAATTTGATATTTTTTTATCAGTGTTTCGATTTCCTTCACATGTGCTACATCTTTATTGGAATAAGCAGCAACCATAAATAATTGCCCTATTTTTTGATCGATGGTCATGGTCGCCATCAGGGAATCTACCCAGGGATAATTTTGGTCGTAAAACGGAATTTTATGCACCACATCATTTTCGGGAAGTTGGGTATTGAAGGATGCAGAAGCAAATCCTACAGTAAACAGTAATATGAAGAGTGATTTTATATACATGGTTGATGTTTTATTTTGAAATTTGCCTTGTTTTATGCAAAAATAACCTTAGCTGTTTAGGTAAGAGCACAATTTACGCCAAAAATGATGTTATCATCTCACAAATTAAGACAATCAGCCAAGCGTAATATCCTTACCTTTGCAAGTAAACGGCAGAAACGTTTTATTTGATACAACTTTAGGCAAATTATTTTAGACAACCAGGGAGAGGAGTGACATGTCAGATATAATTCATTTATTACCGGATTCGATAGCCAATCAAATTGCAGCAGGGGAAGTAGTTCAGCGCCCGGCTTCAGCTGTGAAGGAGCTTATCGAAAACGCGGTTGACGCAGGGGCGACGGAGATTAGGCTGGTTATTAAAGATGCCGGAAAAACGCTGATTCAGGTGATCGATAATGGTTGTGGTATGAGCCCAACCGATGCCAGAATGTGTTTCGAGCGGCATGCAACGAGCAAAATTCGGACGGCTGAGGACATTTTTACCATACGTACCAAGGGTTTCAGGGGAGAGGCTATGGCCAGTATTGCTGCCATTGCGCAGGTTGAAATGAAAACCCGACTTCACGATGCCGAATTAGGA
Organism: Chitinophagales bacterium; assembly: GCA_035439505.1. Lineage (GTDB taxonomy): Bacteria > Bacteroidota > Bacteroidia > Chitinophagales > BACL12 > UBA7236. Next base: position 20,601 of record DAORKJ010000057.1, on the reverse strand, counting down.
ACAAGAATAGTGATTGAGGGGTTTGAACTCAAATCGCAGGAACAAGTGCAGTGTTCAGGTGGGACGAATATTTCGGTGAAAAACCTGTTTTACAATGTTCCGGCTCGTCGTAACTTCTTGAAATCCAATACTGTAGAGTTAAAACATATTATCGATGAGTTTGAGCGAGTAGCATTGGCTCATCCCAATATATTTTTCAGCTTCCAGCACAACGGGGTTGAAATATTTCATTTAAAAGCTGGCAATCATCGGCAACGGATTATTCACCTTTTTGGTAATAATTATAATGAAAAGCTGGTTCCGGTTGAGGAAAATACCTCGGTAGCCAATATTCGCGGATTTATTGGAAAACCCGATTCTGCCAAAAAGACCAAAGGCGAACAATTCTTTTTTGTCAATAACCGCTACATCAGAAGTCCGTATTTGCATCATGCTGTAATGAGTGTTTACGATGATTTGATTCCGGAAAACAGTTATCCATTGTACACAATATTTATCGATATAGACCCGTCTCGTATTGATGTGAATGTGCATCCCACCAAGCAGGAAATTAAATTTGAAGACGAGCGTATTATTTATACGTTTATTCAGGCAGGTGTTCGGCATGCACTGGCACAATATAGTGTAACACCAACTTTAGATTTTAATGTAGACAATACGTTTGCCAATTTGCCCAGTTTTTATAAAAAGGCTGAGGACACGGTCGCTAAACATTTTTCGTTTAAGACCATTGGCAGTAAAATGAATGATACACCCAAATCGGAGAAATCGTTTTTTCCGGATTTGAAAACGGTGAGAAACGACGAGCAGCAAAGTGATTTTATTCAGCAGTCAGAATTAGATGAAGCACCTTACGATGGTATTACCGAAAGCGCTCCTTCGTTCCAAATACATAACCAGTATATTGTTGCACAAATCAAATCAGGATTTATTGTAATTGATCAACAGGCAGCACATGAGCGGGTGTTGTTTGAAAAATATTTATACCAGTTACAAAATAAAAAACCGCATACACAGCAGCAGTTATTTCCGCAAACGCTAAAACTTTCATCGGCAGATGCTGCATTGTTAAGTGAACTTTTATCGGACATAAACAATTTAGGATTTGACATTCAGCCATTTGGGAAAGATGCATTTGTGATACATGGTGTTCCGGTAGAATTTGAATCAGGCAACGAGCAAAAGGTTGTTGAGGATTTACTTGAACAATTCAAAGAAGATCGTTCGGCACTTAAATTAAACAAACACAATGTAATTGCCCGTTCAATGGCGCGGACAAATAGTATTAAAAGAGGACAAAAATTAGATGAAAAAGGCATGCGCCATTTAACTGACCAGTTATTTGCATGCACCACACCATATGTTTCGCCATTTGGTAATTTAACTTTCACCTCATTTTCTTTAGAAGAACTAGCAAAACAATTTCAGAAAAATAATTAACAGGCAAGATGACGCAATTTCAACCGACAAGATTTAATTACCTCCCTCCGGTTATAAAAAACTTACTCATAATTAATGGTTTGGTGTTTTTAGCAACCTTGGCATTTCCAGGGTTATTGGAAAAACTTGCATTGTATTTTCCTACTTCACCTGATTTCCAACCATTTCAGATTGTAACGCATATGTTTACACATGCTGATTTGGGACATATCTTTTTTAATATGTTTTCGTTGTGGATGTTTGGGGCAGTATTAGAAAATGTTTGGGGACCAAAAAGATTTCTTACATTTTATTTAATTACCGGATTAGGCGCTGCTTTTTTACACATGGGATTTAATGCTTACGAATTATATACTGCAGTTGGCACTTTAAATCCTGATGTAATTATTACCGGTGAAACCATATCTGGAAATTATTCGCAACATCAATTACAGGAAATCATTTCATCGTTTGCTCCAACAGTTGGTGCTTCAGGAGCGGTTTATGGTATATTGGTGGCATTTGGATTGTTGTTTCCCAACACGCTCATTTATATTTATTTCCTATTGCCTATTAAAGCAAAGTACCTCATGATAATTTTTATTGCCATAGAGGTGTATATGGGATTTGTAAACAGCCCTACCGATAACATTGCGCACTTTGCACATTTAGGTGGAGCATTATTTGGATTCTTATTAGTAAAATACTGGGGGCGGAACAAAACGCGTTTCTATTAAATAATGAATCTCACCAACGACATTAAATACCAAATCAGGTATGGCAACGCAGTTATGAAGTTGTTGCTGGTGAATGTATTTTTATTTCTCATTCAGTCGCTGGTGCTATTAGTAACTTATATACTTGGCACCAAAGATGTTTATCTTACTTTTTTAGTGAAATGGTTTTGGGTAAGTTCAGATGTTAGCGTATTTATAACACGCCCCTGGACATTATTCACTTACATGTTTTTGCACGACCCGCTAAGAATATTTCATATTTTATCGAATATGATTTATTTATATTTTTTCGGAAACATTCTTGCGCAGTTTTTTCAGCATAAAAAAATATATCCACTATATGTAGTTGGTGGCATTATAGGATTTTTATTTGCATTTTTAATTTATACACTCGCTCCCAATATTAATGATGGCATCGATATGTATTTGGTTGGCGCTTCTGCTGCTGTTATGGCAATAGTATTAGCAGCCGCAGCATTAGTTCCGGAATATTCGGTATCGCTTTTATTAATAGGTCCTGTCAAACTAAAATATATTGCCGTTGTGGTGGTTATTATTGATTTAATCAGTATTCCCAGCGAAATGAATATTGGCGGACACTTGGCACATCTTGGTGGTGCTTTAACAGGATATTTATATATTCGCAGCTATAATTCCGGTCGCGATTGGTTTAGCTGGTGGCCAAGGTTTGAAAACAGCGTATATAACTTGTTTGAGCCCAAAAAACCAAAAGTGGTATATCGCAATGAACAAGCCGGCCCAGCAACAAAAAAAGAAAACGATATTACTAAACAGGCTAAACTTGATGCAATTTTAGATAAAATAAAAGCATCCGGTTATGATAGTTTGAGCAAAGCAGAAAAAGAATTTTTATTTAAGATAAGTAATGAGTAGCAATGAAATGGTGGCATAAAATCATATTATTTTTTACAATACTCGTCACCATTGCATTGACAGGTGCTTATTTAGCCATGTACGTAAGTCCTGAAAGTTTTTGGCCACTTGCATTTATCGGATTAGGATATTTCCCTATATTAATCGCCTACCTTGTTTTTGTATTCATATGGTTTTTTCTACGCAAAAAAATCTTTTATTTTTTATTGGTTTTATTATTGCTGGGTTTTAAAGCCCATCTAAGTTATTTTTCGTTTGGTTCGTTAAAAAAAGCAGACACTGAAGGTAAAGAAGTAATCACCATTATGCAGTATAATGTGCAGGGATTTGATGCTTATAATAAAGCCGGTAAATATAAAAACAGGGATGAAATTATTACCAATATTGCCAATGCAAAACCGGATATTTTATGCTTAGAAGAATTTAATACTTATCATAATCATCCTAAAGAGAAGAGTAATATGGAGATGGTAATAGCTGCCACCGGTTTGCAACACCATTATTATTACAAGGCATTTGAAAATACCAGAAGCACACGCAGTTTTGGGTTGGTTATTTATTCACGTTATCCGATTGTGGATACCGGCCGTTTAGATTATCTATCCTTAAGTAATTTGAACTCCACTATTTATGCAGACATAAAAATTAATAATGATACCGTTAGGGTATTTTGTTCTCATTTGCAAAGCACGCAATTAAGTCACTACGACTTAGAATTTATTGAAGCAAGCAATGAAGCCGAAACTGATTTTGATGCAGACCGAGTTACCGATAAATTAAAAGGCAGTTTTGCTTTGCGTTCGCAGGAGGCTGATACTGTTGCAGTTCATATTAAAAAATCGCCATTTCCTATTATTTCATGTGGTGATTTTAATGATACACCTGTGTCATATACTTATAGAAAAATGAGTGGCGATTTACAGGATGCATTTTTAGTACGTGGATTTGGCATTGGCGCTACTTATGCACCGTTTCCATTTATCAGAATTGATTATCAATTATTCGATAAAGACAAATTTGAAATTGTCGATTTTAAAAGAATTAAAGAGGGCTCCAGCGATCATTATGGTTGTGTGACAAAATTTACCATCAACCCGGAGCAATAATTCACTTTCAGGACCAGCGTCTTCGCATAAAAATTACCTAACAACTTCATCATTTTACTTTTACGCGCTAACTTTACCACATGGAACAAGTGTTATTTCATCAAAACGCCTTATACGTTTATAATACAACAAGTCGCCAAAAGGAGCGGTTTGAGCCTTTACATGCACCATTTGTAGGCATGTATGCCTGCGGGCCTACAGTTTACAGTGAACCACATTTAGGCAATTGCAGAAGTTTTGTGATGTATGATTTAATGTTTCGCTATATGCTACATCTTGGGTATAAAGTGCGTTATGTTCGCAATATTACCGATGCCGGTCACGTTGAAAGTACAAGTGGTGAAACAGGAGACCGCATTAGCAAACAAGCCAAAATCGAACAGGTAGAGCCGATGGAAATTGTACAGAAGTATTCTGTAAAATTTCATCGCATTATGGATACACTTAATTGTTTACCTCCCAGTATTGAACCTACTGCAACCGGACATATTGTTGAGCAAATAGAAATGACAAAAAAAATTATGGAAAACGGTTTCGCTTACGAAACTGATGATGCCATATATTTTGATGTCGAAAAATTTTCTGCCAATTATCCTTATACCAAATTAAGTGGCAGGAATCTGGATGATTTGCTTAATAACACCCGGGAATTAGGTGGTCAGGAAAGTAAAAAAGGTCGATTGGATTTTGCTTTAATGATAAAAGCAAAACCTGAACATATCATGCGTTGGCCTTCACCCTGGGGAGATGTATATCCGGGCTGGCATATTGAATGTTCGGCGATGAGCGAAAAATATTTAGGTAAAACTTTTGATATTCATTGTGGAGGCATGGATTTAATCCCAACACATCATACGAATGAAATTGCACAGTGTGTGGCTTGTAATCATGTTGACCCGGTGAAATACTGGTTGCATCCAAATATGCTTACGGTTAATGGCCAAAAAATGAGTAAAAGTTTAGGCAATTCATTTTTACCTGCAGAATTATTTGATGGCTCACACCCATTGTTAGATCAGGGCTATTCGCCAATGACAGTTCGTTTTTCGATGTTACAAGCGCATTATCGCAGCACATTGGATTTTAGTAATGATGCACTAAAAGCAGCGGAAAAAGGTTACAAGCGATTAATGAATGCTAAATCAGCACTTGATCAAATTACTATTTCAGGAACTGTAAATAATGAAGAGGAAGCCAATGTAAATAAATTATTATTAGCTACTTACGATGCTATGAATAATGACTTTAACTCGGCACAAGCTATAGCTGAATTAAACGAAGCTGCATCTTTGATAAATACATGGAACAGTTTACAAAATAAAAAAGCTAATATTCAGGAGTATACTTTACAGCGTTTAAAAACATTATTACATCATTTCTTGTTTGACATTTTTGGATTATTGGAAGAGTCGGAAAATAACAATGAAAAATTAAACGGTGTTATGGAGTTGGTTATTGATATCAGAAAAGATGCACGCAGTAAAAAAGATTTTGCAACTAGCGATAAAATTCGAGATGCTCTTCAAGGTGTAGGCATTCAATTAAAGGATAGCAAGGATGGCACAAGTTGGCAAACGGAATAAAGGTAATTAATTCATAATAAAAGCGATCAGCTGCAAAGTTGGTCGCTTTTTTATTTGTTACAAATTACCATTATTCTAAACATTTTTCACCTTACTTATTTTATCCGTTTTATTTTCGATTATGTCTATCAGTAATTTGCTTGACTATTAAAATCAGAAAATGGAATGTTATTATTCAAATGAACGATAAGTCGGTGGAATGCCGGAAAAACACTGTTGAATCGGAGATCCTTTAGCACATGCATAAAATAATAAACGGGATTAGTTAATTATTAGCTTAACTTAGCATAAATTCAATGGCATAGTCAGCCAATAAAAATAATTTATGAAAAAATATTTTTCGGTTTTAATAGTACTTATTGCAACTAATTGCATTATAAGTGCGCAATCCTATTGTGTTTCCGGTAATTGTGCCAATGGTTTTGGAAAACAAGTTATGGATGTAGGAGATACTTATGAAGGCGATTGGGTAGAAGGTGCAAGGTCAGGGAAAGGTGTTTACACCTGGGTAGACGGTTCAACATATGTGGGCGATTTCAAAAATGATGTTTTTCATGGCGTAGGGAAATATACAGGAGCCACAGGAATAATTATTGAAGGATATTACTCCAATGGTTTATACGTGGCAACATTTGAACAAATTGATTATGAACTTGCTGAAATGGAACAACAGGCTGATAGTTTGCTTGAATTTATAAATAATATTCCAGAGCCAGATTACTTAGATGAATATTATGATGATAGTTATTATGAAGAAGAGGGGTATTATGATGAAGATCTATCTAGCTTTGACAGTGATTCATTAATGGCAGAAATTTATCTCATGATTCAAAAAGATTATGATGTACTGTATGCAATAATCAACGATTATCCTAATGCGTTTAATAACATAAAAGGTGTCGAAGATTTTTCGAATATGTTTGCACAGCAGTTTATTTCAACTACGGGTTTTGAAATTGCACAAAGTAATTTTTTAAATCTTCCTATGGGTTACAAATATTGGCAATGGATTAGTGTCATAAACGAGTCTGCCGATTTTTTGGTAGCTGAAGCAAATTACAATTATTATAATTCCATAGTTGAAGGAGTATCTGCAGATTGTTGTACATTGGTGGCAAGCACTAAAGAAGTTAAGGATAATTATAATGAATCCTATACTACAACTTACACACCATCAATTATTGCCGATGGATATTCATCTGAATATGCTAATATGCAAATAATTGTTAGTATGTATAAAAATTATAATAACCTGTCGGATTACACCATAACAGTGAGTATTCGGGATGCGAGGAATTAGTAAAATTAATTCAACGCTTGGATTGGCATTTCAAAAAGTTAATTCGTTTGAATATTTATACCTATTGCTTATTTACAAGTAACTTAATAAGTTACACTCAACCTAACTTTCGAATTAATTTGGTATCTCGTTTTTACTCAATTAGTCAATCTTAAGCAATCGTCAGCTTATAATGTATATTTCGAGCTTTTAAATAATTGAGCATATCGTGAAAATTGTTTTCATCTTCCCCTACAAATTCCGGTGTGCTGACGCCCTTTCTTGTGAATTTATTTTCGAGAATTAAACGGGCAGCACCTGTGCAGGTGTAACCTGTTGTACGAGCCATTGATGAAGTTTTGGTAGCTGCATCGTAACGGTCCAACAAATCGTAAGTGTATGTTTTTTGAACACCATTTTCTTTACCGGCAACAATTACTCTCATTACCGTAAATTCATTTTCTTCATCACCTAATTTCCATTTTGGAAATAACAATTTAGCTGTTACATCTAATGGGCGAATGAGTACGCCTTTAACCATAATTTCTTCTTTACTGAAAAATCCGGTTTCGCGCATTACTCTCATTAATTCAATATGCCCGGGGTATCTTAAAGTGCGCTCAATCATATTAGGAATATTGGGCATTGTTTTTATTAACGAACGCAACCCATCAGAATTAAATGCTTCAAGTGTGCCAATTTCATTAAAATCCATTAACTCAGGTTCACTGAGTGCCGGTTTAATAACTACTTTTTTATCTTTTACAAATCTTGCAGGGCGGGTATATTCTTCCAACACGTCAATTGGAGAAAACGGTGCTTTATATTCATAAGGCCAAATGCGTGCTGCAGGTAAACCCCCGACTAAACATACAAAATCAGTAACCTCCATTCGTTTGTTGTGGTACCCTAAAATAATATTATCCATTCCCGGAGCAACACCGATGTCCATTACAGCGGTAACATTATTTTTTACCGCCATGTCATGCAATAAAAAAGGATCCTCATCAAAAAAAGAAATATCGCTGGTGTTTTTACCGCTTTCAATTACTGTTTTAAATGTTTCGAAACCCATAAAACCGGGAACGGCACCAATCACTAAATCTTTATCTGCAATAAGTGATTGAATTTTTTCTTTATTGGTTAAATCAGCTTGTATTGTCTTAATACCAAATGCTTTTAATCTGCTCAAATTTTCCTCACTGATATCCGCAGATGTTACCGCATAATCTTTAGCTAAATCAATAGCCATAGCGCGTCCTACCATGCCTGCCCCAAGTACAATTACTTTTTTCATATTAAATGCTTTACAATAAGTTGATTATCAAATTCAATCACAAAGGTAAAACTAATTTATTCAGCAATAAAAAAACTCCCGCAATTACAATAACTGCGGGAGTTCCAAGCTTTATAATAGTGAATTATGTGGCTATTTTACAATCACTAATTGCTGAATTTGAGATTCATTTTCACCAATATAGCGAACCATATAACAACCGGCAGGCAGCAATTCAATATTTAATTCGATAGTATTAAAATATTCGAATCTGATTTCGCTTTCTAAAACTACTACGCCAAGTTCATTTACAATTTGAATGTTACCAAAATTATCTGTTGCATCTTCAACTGTTACTTTAACATTTGTAGAGGCAGGGTTTGGTGCTATTCGCATATTAAATAATGACGCTAATTCTACATTTCCTTCTTTAGCAATAGGTGTTTTTGCTTTGAAAGTAAATTCACAAGGCGGACATTCCACTCCATTACAAATTGGAGTTATAGTAACTACATAAGTACCGTTTAATGTAGGTGTGAAGTTAACCGGCATGGAAGTTCCGCTTGTATAGAACACGCCATTTCTTGTTGCTGTCCAAGTGTACGTTGTCAAACAATCGGCCGGACCGGCACAAGTATAGGCTCCGGAAATTATAATTGGTGTATTTGTTGTCCAGTTATATCCGGTTCCACATGGTTGATTTTTGAGGTTTTTAGTTCCTTTTTTAACTGTAATTGGACCCCAAGTTCCACAATCGCAAAGAGCTACATCTACAACACTAAATTTGATGTTACATGTGCCACATTTTTGGCCATTACAAACAGCTGAGAATGTGAGCGAATAAGTACCCGGTAAACTTGTTGTAAATGTTGGATAACCAACACCTGTAATACTATTACCAAGCGGATCGGTTAACGACCATTTTATTAATGCTGGGCAAGCTGCAGGATCACCATTACACAAGTATCCACCTGACACAGCGCTTATTACTGTTCCTACAGGAATTGATGAGAATAATTCTCCGCAATCGGCAAGTATCGAATAATCTAATGCGCCAGGAACATCTACATTCATACCAAACGATTGCCATCCACCACCACATTCGCATATTTCAGGCACTGTAAATGTAATAATACATGTATCACATGCATTACCATCACAAGAACCAATCATGGTTAATGTATATACTCCGCCTGTTGTCACAGTAAAGGTTGGTAATCCCGTTCCGGAAGTAGTAACAGGTCCGGTTAAAGTCCAAACAATTTCTCCAACACAAGTTGAATCACCAATACAATTATATCCACCTGTCAAAAATGTAACCGTGGTTCCTGGATTAACTATAGAAATATTAATTCCACATTCAACAAATACTTCTAATCCATCACTAGTACCCATGGTAAATAAATCCCAATTACCACATGCACAAGTATCGCATTCCGGTAAAGTAATACATATACTATCCATTTCGTGACAACACCATCCAGTTGCATCGGCTAATGTTAAATCGAAACAGAAATCTGTTCCTGGAGGCCAAATACCCGGATCAATAATTACACTTGATGTAATTGAATCGCCGGGAACTACAGGTGAGCCAAGAATAATTGGATTCGGAATTACATTTAATACCGGATTCGTATTTGTAAATACCAACATGGTAACATTATGTGTACTGTTATTTGTAAAGGTAAAATCATACTGATAAGTACCATCACCAACGCAAGTTATTTCACCATGAATATCACCACATGGATTTTCTAATGGCGCATCGCAATAAAATAATAACGTATCAGTGCAGGCAATACTATCGCCAAGCGGTGTTGATACAAACCAATTTACAATTACAATTTGCGGACTTGGTGCGGCAGGTGTTAAATTCAAACACAATTCAACCAAACCTGCAGTTGTTCCTGTCGGAATAAATCCTGAATTTGGTGTGAATGTCATTTGTGTTGAATTACCCATTCCACCCCATGATCCGAGATAAGGTAATCCTAATTGTGCAGAGGCAATTGAAGTTCCGGTTGAAATCGGCACAAATTGAACTCCTGAAAAATAATTAGAAGCATAATTATTGGTGATATCGATTGTTTTACAACATTCATCAGTAGAATCGGAGCCTGTGCTTACACTAACATTTCCGCAAGGGCTGCAATCAGGTACCGGAATACAATACAACACGCTATCATGACAACAGGAGTCGGTATTATATAACGAAGCTTTAAAACAAATATCTGTTGGCAGTGGTCCCGGAGGGAATGAAACAATAATTGGAATTGGTGCAGATGTTTGTCCCTGTGCTAATGTCAACGGAATTACAAATGTTGGTGTAAATGTAAATGGTGCATTAATATCGTGCAGCCATAAATAGGTTGACGTTGCAGCATTATTATTGGTAATTACAAGATTTAATGTAAATGTACCATCCGGATTACAATAAATTGAATCAATTAAATCAAAACATGAAGCACTATCACAATCGATAGGTGTGTATTCAAATGATGCTGTATCTACACAACCAAAAGTTGTAGTTGCAATTAATGTTACCGTATATGGAATTCCAAATACCGGCATATTAGTCGTATTTAAAATTAAATCCTGAGCAGTACTTGCAGTAATATTATTTATTAACCAATTGTAAGACAACATTCCAGGAGGACCGTGAATGGTATCGGGGTCAGGATTAATACATGCAGAATCGCAACCAATTGGCAACATAGATAAATCTGGTAAAGGATTTATAGTTGCATTAATATTAGCTGAAGCAGTGCAACCGGCAGCATCTGTTACAGTAACTGAATAATTACCACTTGCTGTAACATAAATAGGATTTATTACACTTCCTGTACTCCACAAATAACCACCTGTTGCAGCAGTAATTGCAGTGAGTTGAATTGAATCACCAGAACATACGCCAGTTGGGGCGCTACTGGATATAAATACATTTGGAGAAGGTTTTATATTAAATACTGTACTGGCAGTATCTGCACATCCGGTTGATGGATCAAATGCAATAACTGTTACAGTATGCGGGCCGGGCGAGAGACCAAATCCAGGGATATTTAATGTTGGTCCAGAGAAGTATGGGTTGCCATCAATTGTCCATGAGAAATTAAATGGCCCTATAATATTAGTGCTGATACTAAATGGATCTGCTCTACAAATTAGCGGTGGAACAGTAAGGAAAATAACAGGTTGCGGATTTACCACAACATTCGCAACATTACTTGTTATTATACAACCATTTACATCGGTAACTTCAAGTGTATAATTACCAGATTGTGTAGCAACATAAGTTGCACTTGTTGCACCGGTAATAATATTGCCGTTATTATACCATTGATAAGTACTATACGTACCTGCTGTAGAAATTATTACCGAACCACAATTTGGTGTTGTATAAATTAATGCAAATGGTGGTGGTGGAGCAGTTATGGTAATTGTTCCTGTAAATACATCAGTACAACCATTAGATGATGTACCTGTTAATGTAACAGTGTAGGTATTTGGTATATTATAAATATGTTGTGGGTTAGCTACATTAGAACCATAAGTATCACCAAAATCCCAATCCCAATCTACCACATTTCCTGCATTTACAATTGCAGTAAAATTAACCGGACCATTACATGCTGTTGTTGCAAATGTTGCAGAAATATCCGGACCGGCTGGTGTTACAATTTGCTGGAATGTTGCAGTACAATTATTACTTGCTGTTACAGTGCATATAATGGTAAATGGCCCTGCTGTAGAGTAGGTATGTGGAGCCGGGTTTGAGGCTGTTGTAGTGAATCCATCACCAAAATCCCAGAAATAACCGGTAATAGTATATGGTGGTAATACACTGGCATTATTAAATACTGTAACGGTGTTGCACAACATTTCTACTGCGAAATTTGCACCTACCGGAATATCTACAACTGTGCATGCAGGAGGTGGAGGGCAACAACCCGGATCACCATTTGAGTAACAAACCTGATAATAACCGGCATCAATATAAGTATGTGTAACAGTTGTTCCTGTTGCACCTGTTAAATCACCGAATTGCCAAGACGGCGTTCCGGTGCAAGATGAATTTGAATTAAATGTTATGTCATTACAATTAGGTGTTATTTGTGAGAAAGTAATTGGTCCGTTAGTGCAAACACATAATGGTAATGGACATGAGTCAACCTCAACACATTCTACAATATAAGAATCTGTATTGGTACAGCCATTTGCATCGGTTACTGTCACAGTATACACACCTGTTGAAGAAACAGCAAGTGGATTTGCAGTTGAAGCACCTGGTGACCAACTAAATGTATATCCATTATCTAATGCATATAAATTAATTGTATTTAACATTACACCATTCGTATCGCATAAAACAAAATCAGGTGTACTAATTGATGCAACAGGTTGAGGTAATGATGCAACAGTTACATAAGCTTTCGCTGTACAACCATTTCCGTCGGTACCAATTACATAATAACTACCAGGTGATGTAACTGTTGGTGAAACAGGTGCACTATTTACATCAAACCATTGGTAAGAAACACCACCTGTAGCAGTTAATAATGTTGAGCCACCAGGGCAAAAATCGGCGCCGGCTGCTGTTATAACCGGTTGTGGATATATCGTTAAATTTTGAGTGTAAGTGCCAACATTAGTTAAACAAATAGTTTCCGTAATTGTGATGGAAACATTTTGTGCAACATTAGGATTTACCGAATGCCATTCAATTGCAACTGACCCTGTTCCCTGACCTGAAACTATTGTACCGGCTGCAGGAGGAGAAATTGTCCAATTCACATTTGATAATCCCGGATAGGATAATATTGCTGTATAATTATCAATTGCATCAGGACAAACAAATGGATTAACAGTAAATGTTGGTGCAGGAGTTGCTGGTGCATTTATTGTGATGGATGATTGATTTGTACATCCATTATCTGTTACTACAAGCGTTAATGTTCCCGACGTAAAAGTTGGAGCAGTTGTTATAGTAAATGGATTAGATGTTCCAAAACTAAAATTGAAATTATTATCAATAAATGACCATTGATAAGAAGTTGAAGCTGGATATCCTGAAACGGAATAAACATAAGTTCCGCCGGCGCAAGCAATTGTTGGTCCGATTATTACCGGTACGGCAGGTAATGGATTTACAACTACTGTATATACAACTGTATCTTGACAAACTGCAAGTGGATTATTAGCAACCGCAGTTACAGTATAGGTACCAACCGAAGTAAAGGCAAATGAAGCGCTATTACCAATTTGTGTGCCATTTCCAGGTGCTGTTGTTGTCCATGTACAACTTGTTATTGGATTAGAACTGAAATTGCCTACATCATTTAAACAAAGTGTGTTTGGACCTTGAATATTAAATTCAGGTAACACTGTTATTTGAATAGTATCATCGCCATAACATTCTAAAATGTCATTTTGCATGTGGCAGATTAATGTATAATTGCCAACTGTATTAAATAAAATATTTTGCTGATAAGGAGGAATATTATATGGTAAAATTACAGCAGGTCCACTTGGAGGAACTAATGTCCAAGTATATTGTGAACCCGGCACATAAGGTGCTGCATAATTACCGGTTGTATTTACACAAACCACTAATGGTCCTGTAATATTAAATGTACCATTTGGCATAATTGGCACCGTAACTGTTGTAGTATCAGAACAAACTGCAGGTGAACAACCTGTAGTAACTAACGAAATTGTTCCTGTAGGACCTGCGCCCCAATCAACGGTAATACAATTGGTATTTAAGCCGGCAGTAATAAATCCACCTGAAACAATCCAATCGTAACTACAGCCTGTTGCACTGGTGCAATATTGCACTCCTTCTTCACTGGAGCATACCGGAGTAATACAAAAAATATCAGGCCCCGGTAAACTTTCCACTTCAATTTCAATAGTATCAGTTATTGTGCAGCATTCAGTATTTGCAGTTAGCACAACTGTGTAAGTGCCTGCAACATAATAAGCGTTAACAACATTTGTAGGACCATAAGTTGTTGTATAATTACCATCACCAAAATCCCAATCAAAAGAAACAAACGGTCCGCCTGTTGCAGTCACAGAAAATGTAACTGGTGAACCTAAACAAACCGGATTTGGTGTAGCAGATATATTAATTGTTCCTGAAGGATAAGCGGAAATACCAAAAACACATTGGCTTTTATTGCAACCGGCAGGATTGTACTCAGTTAAACATAAATAACCACAATTGGGTCCGGTTCCCCATTCTACCTCTACAGAATTTGTTCCTAAGCCGCTGATAATTGTTCCACCAAAAATGGTCCATGAGTAAGTATTACCCGGGACATTTATCACACTGTAAGTAACTATTTCATCAATACAAAATGTATCACATTTTGCATCTCCAGCCGGACCTCCTCCCGGTTCATGCGGAACTGCGGAGCAGGCATTGGTTTGATAGCTAATAACAGGATTAGGCAGCGCAAATGAAACAACATTAAATGTTTCCGTTGATGTTCCATTATTAGCCGTAATGGTATACGTGTTTGCTGCCGAAGACCATGTTATAACAGCAGTACTTCCGGAAGCTGTAATAACCGGTCCTGATGGAGAAACCGACCAGGTTATGGTTCCGGATAATGAGGTAGTATAGGTAACTATATCACCAATACAAACCGTATCATTGCCCGAAATCTGAGCTTTGGTGTTTACGGATAAAATTAAAAAAAACGAAGCAACAATAAATTGGAGCAAACGTGGGATAAAAATGGATTTCATAATGTAGAATTTAGGGTAATTGCATGTAATATAAAGTATTATTTCCTTAAATTCAAGTATCTTACATGTAATTGCAATCAATTATGTAATAAGTGCAAGGGTTGACTTAATAAGTGGAAATAACCAACAACCTCAACTTGTAGCAAATCAGTTAAATTATCAGAAAATTAATTCGGTGGGAATTAAAATTAAACTAATGTAAAATTAATTTTTAAAAAAAATTATTGACAAACCCATTTAACAAAAGGGCTGTGATAATAATGAGTAAACGGTTGTTTAAAAAAATAAACGGTAAAAATTATCTTGATGTATTATATATTGCGTTTGCGTATTGCAATATTAGTAATCGAATTACCGGGTGTACCTTTAATTAAACCGCGACAAGTTGGATGTCCGCAACGGCATTCAAAAGGCTCCATATTTTCATCTAAAAAAGTAGTATAGTCTAACGTTAATTCATCACCAATTTGAATATCACTTATGGCATTTACATTTAAACCATCGTATTCGGTATTGGGCACACAACTGTGATTTTGCGGAGCCCATCCGTTAGGGTCATTATCCCACAATAAAAATACTTCATTGCTGATTGGGTAGGCGTATCTTCTAAATACTTCCTTTGCTTCTTCCGACCAGTTTTTTTCAACGTATTGTTTGGTAACTATACGCTGAGCTGATTCCTCACCCGGGAAAATTACCTCTCCCTTATAAATAACTCTGGTAGCAAAAATGCCATAACCCGCTTTTGAATTCCCCTGCAATCTGAAAGGCTTATGGGTACGTCGATAACGTGCTATACCTTCGAGAATTATCAGTTGTAAAAATCCTTTTTGCCCGAGTCCGTCCTCACGTAATACATAATCGGCAGATCCTTCATAACCATCTTTATAAAAAACAGAACAGGTGAAGTTTATCTCCAGAAAAAATATTTCACCTTTGGCGTTCATCCTAAAATCTAAACGCGCATATCCAACACCATTAAATCCTTCAAATATTTGTCGGGTTGCTGTATGTAATTTTTCTACAATAACTGAATCGTCAACAGGAATATTGGCATTCGGATGTAACTCTGAAGTTTTTAACGCATATGTTTTAAAACTAAAATTTTGCGGAAAAATATATTCAATTGGTTTAAATAAATACGGTTTAGAACGGTCGTAAGGATTTGCAGCAATCATTACGGTAAATTCTCTTCCATCAATATATTCTTCTACTAATAAAGGACCATATTCCTCAATAATGGCATTTACTTTTGTAATTAACTCCGTTTTATTTTTTACCAACGAGCTGTCATCAACACCCAAACTATCGCCGGCTTTGGCTGGTTTTACAAATAATGGATATTGCAAATGTGCAGTAGCATCGTCCAGATTTTCATTACCGGAAATCAGTGCAAATGGTGGTGTTTTAACCCCTGCAGTAAACGCCACATATTTCATCAAATCTTTGGTAGGGTCGTATAAAATGGAAGTAGGACCCGTAAATGGTAAACCTAAAAGTTCCATATAATAAATAACATCTACCGATGGAATAGACCAGTCGAGGTAACCTTCGCATAAGTTGACGAAAATATCAAAACCTTCTTTTTTTAATTCTCTTAATTGCTTATAAGTAGTCAGCTTATTTAAAAATACATGTTTAAACTCCGCTTCAGGAAGTAATGAGGACAAATCGCGAGCAGGGTCATAATATTGGTAATCTACATCTGATGTGGAGTAATCGGGTTGCAGGACACAAATTTTTAGTCCTTTTCCATTTTCCGGTATTACAATATCGTCGGCACTTATATGCAATGTGTAGATTTTATAAATTAATATGCTTTAACTAATGCCGGAACTTTTCGCTTCCGATTTTTTTTCATCCAGCGATAGGTAGCATCATTAATTATTTCTATAACCATTTGCGTGAACGATTTATTGCTATAGCGTAAAATTGCACCTATAGAAGTATAATTTTCATCTTCACTTAAACCACATTGTGCATTCACTTCTAAAACAGAAATTTTACCTGAAAATTTATCCATACGTAAATCTACACGGGTATAACCTTTGCCGCCATTGGATACATATGCATCCCAACTAATTTTTTTAATTTTTCTATTTAACGCAGCGGGTGCTGCAGCGTATTGATAAAAATTACCATTGTCCGGCATTGGTGTTTCATCTTCATAAATTTCCCATAAACGGTCGAAGGATAAAAACTTTTCATTATCAGGTAAAGCCTCATGAAAAATGCGCTCAACCGGCTCATACACTTGCATGTTTTTTTGTTGGTCAGATGAGCCTACTATCATTGCCGTAAATTCCGGACCATTAATAAATTCTTCCACCACTACTCCTCCACTGGACAAATGCCATCCTCTATAACCATCAAACATTTTGGTGATTTGCTCCTTTAGTTCAGCTTCATTGTTCACTACATTTTTAATACAAACGCCCATTGAACCACCCGATACGGCAGGTTTAACAATAAGTGGTGCGCCTAATCGTTCAAAAATTCCGGTGATATCCTGATTGGGGTTTGTAATAGCTTCCCATTTTGCTGTTGGCACTCCTGCTAAATCGAATGCCTCTTTCATGGTTATTTTAGATGTAGTGATATTATAGAAGTAAGCATCTGCACCCGTATAAATAAGTCCTTTTGCTTCCAATAAATTCACAACTGAAACACCCGGGGTGCCATTCACTTCATCACCATCACATATATTGAATACAATTGGAAAGTTAATTCCTGCATTTCGTTCAGTAACAATTTGTTCGATAACCGTTGCATACGACTGCATAGTAACGGGTTGCCAAATCCAGTTGACCCCAATTTCTTCAAAGGTCTTAGTATACTCAGCAATACTTTGTGTAAAATCGTAGTAATAATCCAGATTCGGATCATTGGTTTCCAGATGGGGCGCTAATACCCATACTTTAAGATGAGATAGCGGTATTGACTCGTTAAGTTTAAAGGGCATTGCTGAAAACGAGCCGGGTTCAGTGGTTAATTGCATGTGGGTGTAAAGCAATGTTTTGGTTAATGTATTGTAAAAATAGTAATAAGCTGCACATGTGCAAATGTATCTATGTGCAAATGTCAGGTTTGTGTAGCTGCCATCTCTAAACCCACTTAAGGTGGACAAAAATCAGCAGATAGATTGATGCCCGGGATATACTTTTTGTATTTTTTACAATAAGTGTGTAACTTGCTATCCATTTTCCCCTCATACAATATTTGGGTTACCTTTACGTCAATTAAAAAAAAGTAATATGCAAACTATTTTAGGCTCAGGAGGAACAATCGGAAAAGATTTAGCAAAAGAATTATTGTCATACACAAAAGACATTCGATTAGTAAGTCGCAATCCTAAAAAAGTAAATGCAACGGATACTTTACATCCTGCTGATTTAAGCGACCCAAAACAAATTGATACCGCAATTGCCGGGAGTGAAGTAGTTTATGTAGTAGTAGGATTTGAATATTCCCTTAAAGTTTGGCAACAAAACTGGCCAACGCTAATGCGCCATGTAATTGATTCATGTGAACGACACAATTGTAAGTTGGTATTTTTTGATAATGTTTATAGTTATGCAAAAAGTGCCGTTCCGCATATGACAGAAGATGCGCCTTTAGATCCTCCAAGTAAAAAAGGAATTGTGCGCAAGCAATTAGTGGATATGATTTGGGATGCTGTAAAACACAATCGTATAAACGCAATCATTGCGCGTTCGGCAGATTTTTATGGCCCGGGAAATGATAAGAGTATGTTGGTGACAACAGTTGCTGAAAATTTCAAAAAAGGTAAAAAAGCTAATTATTTTGGCGGTGTAAATTACATTCATACATTCACGTATACTCCTGATGCAGCAAAGGCTACAGCCATTTTAGGAAATACTGAAGACGCGTATAATCAAACCTGGCATGTTCCAACTACTTCAGAAAAACTGACAGGCAAACAATGGATTGAGTTATTTGCAAATGAAATGCATGTAAAACCTGATGTGATGATATTACCGGTTTGGATGATGAAATTATTAGGTCTGTTTATGCCAATTATGAAAGAATTTCCTGAAATGAATTATCAGTATGAACAGGATTATATTTTAGACAGCAGTAAATTCGAAAAACGATTTGGTATAAAAGCGACTTCACCTGCCGAAGGTGTTAAAAATACTGTTGCTGCAATGAAATAAAATTATTCTAAATCCGTACTTAATTTATACCTGCAAATTCGGTTATTACCGCGATCAACAACATAAACTGTTTCACGCAGGTAAGCAACGCCACTTGGGTTAATAAAATTAAACGGCCCACTTCCTTCGCCGCCAAATGATGCAATTATTTGTTTGGTTGTAGATGAACCTGCTGGTGGATTTACGCCTTCGTATCCTTTTCTGGTAAACTGATATAAAGAATCTGTTCCTTCATCTACAACAAAAATATAACCGGTAAAATCGGGAGCTATATAAACATCTGCAGGATTAATAAAACGATTAGGTTCGTATAAAAATTGATCAGCTTTGGTATAATCAAAAACGGTAAGTGCAGCATTTTCGCCGTAGGTAATTCCACTTTCAGGGTCGCTAAATTGTGCTATCCATAAACATTTATATTGTGCCGCAGGATTATTGAGTGTAACAATAAATTCCGGCGAACTTGAAATTCCGGATAAACTTTGTGGAGGAGCAGCAAAGGTGGCTATTCCGGTAATATCCCAAACTGAACGTAAATTACTGGTGGTTGGTGAAAGGCCGTTTGCGTAGCCAATATTAGTACCATCTGCATTATAAAATAAAACTGCATTATCGGTGCGGGCTATTCCTGCAATATCATTATTGGGTCCCTTCCTGCTGACATAAACCGTATTATCTGCAAGTGTAGTTACACCGGTAAATTCAACTGCTTCATCTTCTGCGCCGCGGAATGAAGTTACATTTCTACTAACATCACAAAAAGGATGAATAAGCGTATCCACAATTTGTATAGCACCGGAAGATGTACCGGTCAGGTGATAAACCGCAGCCAGATTTTCCGTAGTGCCATCATTATCTACATCAATATCAACGCGTCCACAAACATAAGTATGTAATCTGCGATCTTGCGTTACATCTGTAGCACCTTGTATGTAAAAAGTATTATAAACAGTTCCGGTTTGGTCCAATACTTTTAATCCTTCATCATCAACAACATAAATCATTTCATCATAACCGCAAAAAATATCGGTGGGATTAACAAATTCATTCCAAAATGGAAGAATGGGAACATAACCTGCTTCATTCTGAATAATATCGGGGTCAATAGCACCTTCTTCAAAAATTTCATCAACGGTACTATCTTCCCTAGTGCCAAATAAAAAATCGCATCCCGATAAAATCAGCATAACAAAAACAGTGGTAATACCGAGATATAATTTTTTCATTTATTGGCGTTCGTTACTTTGTTTAAATGAATTGGGTAAAGTATAAGCAATACCAATTTTATTTATCATTCCAAGATTTGTCAAATAATTAAATCCGTAATCCAATTTAATTTGACCAAATCTACGATTAATCCATGTGCCAAATCCGAA
>DAORKJ010000056.1:10215-24802 GCA_035439505.1 Chitinophagales bacterium | reverse complement strand
TCGCCGGGATTATACGCTAATAATGAATTATAGTTGATTTCACTTACAACAATATCATAATTACAATCTGCGTAAGCTTCTCCCGGTGTGCCTAAAACACAACCTGAACGCCAGTTTGCAGGATTACTTTCACTTGCTTCTTCATTTATAATTTGTAGTGTTGGGCCATAACCATCACAACCTTTTGGCCATGGAATTGAATCGATATAAGGCACAGCTTTAATTACAGTGCCTGAACTATTTTCAATTTTTACAGTGCCGAAAGTATTGTCAAACCCAAATGCAAATTCGCCAATGTAATTTGTAACACCGCCATGCACCATTAAAAACGTGTCAATATTTTCTACTAAAACAACATATTCATTTGCATCCAATACGGTACCTGCCGGTATAGTAAATGAATTAAATGGTGTTTCATCTTTCAATTTCCAGTTAGATATATCGACAGCTGAGCCACCATAATTATGTAACTCAACCCAGTCGTTGGATTTGTTATAAGGGTCGCTGTTATAGTTGATTTCAGTAATAGCAATAGTCTGACCAAAGGAGGAGAGGGTTAAAACCATTAATACAAGCCCGAGGAAACGTTTTTTCATATGTTAACTATCAATTATCCTGTAAATTAAGTTAATGTTAAGCGTATATTAAAATTTCAGCACCGACAAATTTGTCAACTTTCCGCCATAAGACTAACTGAAAAAGTATTGGTTTAAACAGCAAAACCACGCCTTTGGCGTGGTTTTAACAGTTGTGGTTTGCACAAAATTATTTATTGCCTTTAGGTGCGGCTCCGCCCTTAGTAACTTTTAATAATTCAACTTCGAAAATTAAAGTAGCGTTAGGTGGTATAAAACCCTGGAAACCACCAGGCCCATAACCTAATTCAGATGGCACATATAAATTCCATTTATCACCTTCTTTCATCATTTTTAAACCTTCAGTCCAGCCTTTGATAAAATCATTAACCGGGTAAGTCACCGGCTGACCACTTTTGATAGAATTATCAAATTCTTCACCATCGATAAATTTACCTACATAATGGATAGTAACCGTGTCACCATCTACTGGTGAAATACCGTTACCTGATTTAATAACAGAATATTGTAAGCCGGAAGGAGTTACCACAACGCCCGATTTTTTAGCATTTTCTTCTAACCATTTTTTACCTTCTTCTTTATCTTTTTCCATTTCCATTTCCTGCTTTTTACGCATATAAGTATTCAGAAATGCCATTGAACTGGAATCATTCATCTTTAATCCAATAGTATCACCGTTTAAGATGGCTTTTATAACAGTAGCCATTAATTCGGTATTTACTTCGGTAATTTCCTGTTGTTTGAAGCTCTGACCAATGTTTACGCCAATTGCATAACTTAAAGAGTCGGCAGAATTCTCCATTTTAACATTTTGTATTTTAGTCTCTTTACATGAGAACATGAGCATTGCAGCACCTGCAAATACCATTAAAAGCACTGATTTTTTCATTTTATGAATTTTGAGGGTGCAAAGATACGCCAAATGTTTGATTTGCACTGAAACGGCTTGAAAACAAGGCCTTTGAAGCCATTTTGCCCATTTTTGGCATAATTTGAGCTGTAAAAGGGCTGTTTGGATGAAATTTGATAACTTTAAATAAACCTTGAAATATGGAAGTTTTAGACTACGAAAAAAAACCTCAACAAATAGCATATGCCGGTTTTGTAAAACGGTTAGTAGCCAACCTGATTGATTTCATCCTAGTTGCACTGGCAGGTTGGGCAATAGGGCTCATTTTCGGGGTTAATATTTTTAAAGAATCATGGGGAGTGAAATGGTTTAATAATATCCTTACTATGATTTATTTTATTGTAATGGAGGCAGGAAAAAACAATGCTACACTGGGTAAGCAAATAGTTGGGATAAAAGTAGTTACTACTAACGGCGCACCAATTACGTTGCAGGATTCACTTGTGAGAAATTTATGCAAAATATTATCTGCAGCATTATTAATGATAGGCTTTATTATGGTGGCGTTTTCAGTAAAGAAACAAGGGCTACACGACATGATTGCCGGAACCTTAGTTATTGATGATAAATCAAAACTTTAAATTAATCCACGCGATTTTAACTCTAAATATTTATTGATGGTGTTGATGGACAATTCCTCAGGCGTAGAAATTATGGTCTGAATGCCATATTTAGTTAACTCTTGTCGGATGAGTTTTTTCTCTACTGCAAACTTTTGAGCAACGGTAGTGAGGTAAACATCTTCCAAATTGCCGGCATCACTTTTTGCATAATCGGTGATTTCTGAATTTTCGAAAAATATAACTACCAGTAAATGTAATTTATTGAGTTTACGCAAAATGGCGACAACCCGTTCAATAGCATATAAACTTTCGAAATTGGTATATAAAAATATTAAACTTCTAACCTTAATAAAGTTTCTTATTTGAAGATATAATAATTCGTAATTCGCTTCATTAAAACGCTCCTTTTCATTATACAAGGCATCTAAAATTTTACGCAACTGTACATGATGTTTATCAGGGCCTAATACTGTCCCAATGCGATCAGAAAAGGACATTAATCCTACGCGGTCTTCTTTTTTTAAGGCAATGTTAGCTATAGTCAATGTAGAGTTAATGGCATAATCGAGTAAACTCAAACCATTAAAAGGCATTTTCATACTGCGGCTTTTATCGATAATACAAAATACCTGTTGTGATCTTTCATCTTCGTAATGATTAACCATCAACTCACCAACTCTACTGGTTGCTTTCCAGTTGATACTTCTCACATCATCACCACGCACATATTTTTTAATTTGCTCAAATTCATAACTATGTCCAATACGGCGCATTTTTTTAACCCCTTCAAAAAAACTTATTCGCGACAACGTTTTTAATTCATACTCCTTCATTTGAATCAGGGAAGGATATACAGGGACAGTTAAATGTTCGTTAAACGTATATCTGCGACTGATTAATCCAATTGCAGATTTTGCATAGATATTAATGTTTTTGAAAGTATATGCACCTCTTATAACTGGCCTTACCTGATAATCTATTTGAAGTAATTGGCTGTTTGCAATTTTCATGTCGATTGCAAAATCCCTTTTTTGTAATTGAAAAGGGAGTTCGTCGATAATGTGCAACATGAGTGGAATAGGGGACTTGCTCCGAACAATTATATGTACATTGTTTTCATCGCTTAACGACAATGCATTACTGGTTTTGCGTGTAGCAGATAGTTTGCTGCGACTGTTAAACAACAGAAACAAATCTACCAGCACCAAAATAACAGCAATAAATATACATGCCTGTGCAACATAAAATAAAATGGAAACCGAAAAACTAATTGCAAACAAAGCTGCAATTACTCCGATCATCCAGAATAACCTGTTGTTAATATATATATTGCGAAAAGGTGATTTCATCGTGGAACGTCAATTCCTTCTATGATGGATTTAATTACTGATGCACTATCATAGCCTTCTAATTCTTTATCCGGAGTTAAAATTATGCGGTGATTGAGCACAGGATAGGTAACAAAATGGATATCGTCAGGTGTTACAAAATTGCGTCCATTCATGGCAGCAACTGCTTTGGATGCCTTCATTATGTTTAATGAAGCACGTGGCGATGCACCTAAAAACAAATCACCATGATTACGTGTTTTAAATACGATGTTCGCAATATAATCGAGTAACTCATCTTTAATGTGAATATGTTCTACAACATCACGACATTTTTTTAATTGTTGCACAGTAACCACTGCTTGCACACTGTCTTTTTGTTTATTGCTGAAATCCTCTTTAAAACGATACAAAATTTGTTTTTCTTCTTCTAAATCAGGATAGGTAATTTTAATTCTGAAGATAAATCGGTCTAACTGTGCTTCCGGTAATTTATAAGTACCTTCTTGTTCAATAGGGTTTTGTGTGGCAATCACAAAAAACGGAAAACCCATTGCATGTGATTCTCCATCCATAGAAACTTTGAGTTCTTCCATCACTTCAAGCAAAGCAGCCTGCGTTTTGGCAGGTGAACGGTTTATCTCATCGATTAAAACAATATTGGAAAATATCGGCCCTTTTTTGAAACTAAAGTCGTTTGTTTTTTGATTAAATACCAATGTTCCCAAAACATCAGTAGGCATCAAATCAGGTGTGAACTGTATTCTTGAAAAATCAGTCGCTATTGTTTTAGCTAACAACTTTGCGGTTAAGGTTTTGGCAATACCCGGAACACCTTCAATCAAAATATGTCCGCCACATAACAATCCGGTAATGAGCAGGTCTATCATTTTTTCCTGACCAATAATTACCTTTTTAAGTTCATTGCGAATTAATTGTACCGAATTAGCTACTTCTTGTAATTCGGGTGACATTTCCTGGTAAAAAGAATTTTCTTCCATAATAAGCTTATTTACAATTTTTATAAAAATAATCTAACAACTCATGTAACTGGACAATGTCCTGGTCGGTAACATCGTTCGTGTTGTTGATGTATTTAATGTGTTTGAATATTTGCTTTAGGTGATTTTCACTGATTTCTGATTTTAATTGTACTTTCTCAATATAGGCTTCATCAATTTCCTGCCCCGGTATTCTGTAACGTTCATTGATAAAGTGTAAAAACAATTTTAATTTTTGTTGTGCAAGTTGCTTGTGATTTTTTTTAAGGTAATACATCCGACCGATTGTTTGTATAAACTCCAACGATTTATTTTCATTAGGTTCCAAAACCGGAATAGGTTGTTGTAAACGTTTTGACCTAAAGATTAAAAATAAACCTAAACCAATCAAAATGCAATACCAAGCCCAACGTAATGTTTTTTCGCTTAAAATGAATTTAAGTGGTCCTTCTTCCTGTTGGTCGTTATTAGGATCCGGAGGTGCAACTGAACGTGAAAAATTATCCCAAATAATTTCACCGGGTTTTAAGTAGGATAATAATTTTGAAGTGTAAGTTAGTTTATCTTCCTGAATTTGGAAGAAATTGGTAAATACTATCGGATTGGTATGGATATAAAAATTACCTGAACCATAAGGTAACTGAATAAAATTGGTGAAGTTTTTACTATAAATAGTGCCGATATTTTTGTGTGGAAGCATTTTTTGCTCATAATCCGGAAAAAAATAATTCCAGGTATAATCAATAACCTCATCCTTATACATTACAGCAAATTGATAGCCTTCCTTTTTGCGCAGTTCGTTGTTGTGGAAGTTCATCCCAACTTTTGTTGTTTCAAAATAGGAATAGGTGTTGGGATCTTCCTCATAATTTTCTTGTAAAGAGAAAGTGCTGTCTCCAAAACTATCTAAATAATATACAGTATCATAAGAATAGGAGCCTAAAATGTTGCCTAATAGTATGTCATTGGAAAAATTTTCCGGAATACTATTCATGGCAATAAATACATCGTTGCCACGTTGTACAAATTGTTTAAGATTTTCTAAGGTGCTATCGGTATAATAGGGATAACTGCCAATAAACATATAAGTGCGATGTTCACCGGTTATTTCAGTTAACGGTTTATTAATGTCTTCTGCAACTAAAGTCAATTTATCATTTGGAAAATAATCATCCAGTATTTTGGTGATTACCAAAGTGCCATAAGGTTGATCGGAGTCTGAACGGTAACTTTCTGCCCAATTGAATTTGTCGTCAGCATTAATTGAACGTAATAAAATTACAATACCAATTAGGGCAAAAATGGCGACAATTATTATTACAATCTCCGATTTTTTCATGCCTTAGATTGTAATTGTTGAATGAGTTGAATAAACAAAGGACTTGCTTCATTATAATGTTGGTCGGTAATTGATTTATCGCCATACCAAACGAATTCGTAAATCAATGTGTTTTTACTTAACGCATCATATTGCGGGTGATTGCGCAATTCAATGAGATAATCCATATTGGTTTTATCCTTTTTCCACGTAATCAGCGATTTTTCATGTAACGATTTTAGCATCATTAAATAATAAATCCGAATTGCGAGTCTATAGTTTTTCGCAGCCAATGCCTCCCGTAAATAACGCTCAAGGTCGCTTTCCATTGGTCGTTCTTCAAGGTCGGTAATAATGTTTTGAGTTGCAGATTCAACCTTTGGATTGCCAAATAATCCCTTGCCGAAAAAATAAAAGAGGACAAAAATTAATAGTGCGGCAATTAAAATAAATCCAATGATTTGTAACAGTGGGCCAAAATTTAAGGGAGCTGAAGTTTGAGATATTTCAACTTCTTCTTCAATAATTTTTTCATTATAACTCAACCCGTCTACAGCCTTATTCCAATCCGATTTTTCAATAGGGTGATAAACAGGAACTTCATCTTGACTGAATAATACAAAATGTACCAGTATACATGATATGAATAACAAAAAGCGCATCACCCTTTTACCATCGATTTTGGGTGAGCTAAATCCTGAACACGCGTTTGTAAATCATCAGCATCTTCAATTTCTTTTACACTGAAATACATCAATCCAATGTTAATCGCTACCATGGTAATTTGTAAGAAAATAACACCCATTAAAATGAAGGTGATACTGATATCCTGAATAGCTTCATAAATAAGTGGATCAAAAGGAATATTCCACTTGATCAATTCCACATTGAAATAACAAATTAATGAATGCGCGATACAAGCCATCATGATACTTAAAACCAATAATGGCATATATAGTAAATTCACATTTAAAAATTGTTTAAAATAATAATTGGCTTTTCTGAAAATGCCTCCACTTAGTTTGCCTTTGGAAGAAATGTCGGCAAATAACATAAATACCAATGGTAAGGCAGCAAAAAATAGCCAACGTATCAATGTAGTATTGATAAGCAACATGCTGTGTAACCCCAAACAAATTAATAATATAAACCAGCCTTTGGTCAATAAAAATTTGCCGAATGCTGTATATAAAAAAGGTTGATTTTTTTGTTTGATTAATTGCAACACATAAATGGCCAGACTGCTGATAATGGTTAAACTTATTACGTTTAGCGCTAATAATTTATATCCGGCTAATGGTGTTGGCGCTTCCTGATAGTTCAATAACATAAAAACATCTCTGACAGATTCAACTATAGCAGCAGCTCTTAAAATTTGTATTTGATGAAATACTTCTGAAAATGACATAATTTGCCAGAAGTAAAAACCTACATATACTATGGTGGTAAATAGCACTACCTGCATAATTGGACCGCTGTACAAGCGAAGCGCACTAAATCCATCTGCAAATATTTCCCCGTTCGTTTTTATTTTTTTTAAGTTGATGGATGGAATTTTGTCGGCAGGTATTTCATCTGATTTGCGACTCACAGCAAACCCTTTTTTTGCTTTTCTGGCCGGATAAATAACGAAATAAAATAACATAAATCCGAACTCTAAAATTATCAACAGCGCTCGCACAATATCCGGTGTTTCGGTATACCTGGTTAAAAAACTTTCGTTTATGCCTGCTAAAACAATAATGGGTGCTATGCCTAAAAATATTTGAACAGCCCGCAAGCCATGTATTCGAAACGACTGCGCCCTGGTATAAGTGCCTGGAAATAAGAGACCTCTTCCTAAAGTGATACCTGCAGTTCCGGCAATCACTATGGCAGAAATTTCTAAAGCACCGTGCACCCAAATAGTTAAAAATGATTCAGCAAATAAACCGCGTTCAATAAAAAAGTATTGAAAAACGCCGACCATTATACCATTGTATAAAATAAAATAAGCAGTTCCTAAACCGAAAAAAATACCAAATATCATCGTTAGAAATGATACACGTAAATTGTTAAAGGTGATGGCAAAAAACATATCAAACTCATTCATCTCCTTATACACTTTCATCGGGTCACCGGAAGCAATGTTTTCTTCCGTCATACGCACATAACTGTCCCCCAAAATAAATCGCGCAAATTCAGGATCGTGCATACTTGAAAATATGCCGATAAAAAACGCAATCATAAATAAGGTAAATGTAAACAACAATTGCCAGCGGGAGTCATACATTTTTTGTGGTAACTCATCAGTCCAAAACGTTTGAAATTTTCGTCTTCTTCTTACTTTATTTTTATAGATGGTTTGAAAAACCTTTTGGGAAAGATTGTTCAAATAAATTTTAACCGAACGGTTTGGATAATAGGTGCGGGCATAGGAAAGATCATCGGTTACCTGAATAAACAGGTTGCTCACCTTTTCAGGGTCGGACTCTTTTTCGAATTTTTGTTCAAATTCGCCCCATTTCTGCTTGTTTTGTTCAATAAAACTGGTTTCCCGCATGTGTTTTCTATAACGCGGTAAATATATAGGTTTATTGCAAGGAAATAAAAGTTCACCTATTGCAATTCGGCAACAATTTAATTTCTACCCAAATCGTTGTATGCATTCTGATAAAAATGATACATTTGGGCTTTGATGTAAGCGAAATTCACGGATGCGGACAATTGATATCTTAACTACACAAAATGTAACCATCAATTACGAGCTGGCAGAAGCCAAGGATAGGATATTTGCTACTATCATCGATATCATTATCCAATCTATAGGTCTCTTTTTCCTTTCTCTGATTTTTATGTCCAGCGGAATGATGAGTGAAGACTACTTTTTATATTTCATCGTTTTTCCGGTATTGTTTTTTTATTATTTCGGTTCAGAGCTGCTTATGGATGGCCAAACCCTTGGTAAACGGATGTTGGGAATCAAAGTGGTAAAGTTGACAGGCACAGAACCCTCTATAAACGACTATTTGATGCGATGGGCTTTAAGGCCGATAGACATCTTTTTTTCTTTGGGCTCTATAGGCATAATGCTGGTAAGTTCATCTGATAAAGCGCAGCGTTTAGGCGATATAGTTGCTAATACCACTGTAATCAAAACCAATCCATCTCAAAGAATTCAACTTGCTGACATACTCAGTATCAGAAACTTATCTAATTACGAACCGGTATATCCGCAAATTAGAACTTTTGCCGAACACGAAATGCTGTTGTTAAAGGAAGTGATGGACAAAAGCCTTAAATATCAGAATAGTAGTCACGAAGAAGCCCTGGAAACCGCTTGCCAACTGGTCAAACAAAGGCTCAATCTCGAAAAAATCCCCGCCGACCGGACAAGTTTTATCCGCACTTTGATCAAAGATTATGTGGCGCTAAGTCGTTGATTTTTACCCTGTTCGCCTTATAACTGTTTTAAAAGAACGTCAATTCGTTGTAAATCCTTCATTTTCGGGAATAAAAGCCATACCTTTGCACCCATTTTATGCAGGAAATAAGAAATATTGCAATTATTGCACACGTTGACCATGGCAAAACAACCCTGGTGGACAAAATTTTACATCATTGCCAGCTCTTCTCAAAAGAGCATAGTGAGCTCATTCTCGACAATAATGAACTGGAACGCGAACGTGGTATTACCATTGTATCAAAAAACGTTTCTGTTAATTACAAAGGCTTCAAAATCAACATTATAGATACACCGGGCCACGCCGATTTTGGCGGGGAAGTTGAACGTGTACTCAATATGGCCGATGGCGCCTTAGTGTTGGTGGATGCTTTTGAAGGACCAATGCCACAAACACGTTATGTGTTAAGCAAGGCCATCGCTTTAGGATTAAAACCATGTGTAGTTATCAATAAGGTGGACAAAGAAAACTGTAAGCCTGATGAAGTGCACGAGTCTATGTTTGATTTGATGTTTAACCTTGGTGCAACTGAAGATCAGCTTGATTTCCCTACTGTTTACGGTTCGGCTAAATTCGGCTGGATGAGTGATGATTATAAAGTGCAAACTGAAGATGTTAGCGCCTTATTAGAAATGGTTATCAAACACGTTCCAACACCTAAAATCGTTGAAGGTACCACCCAGTTACAGGTTACCAGCATCGACTTTTCTAGTTATATCGGACGTATTGCAGTTGGCCGTGTTGCCAGAGGTTCGGTAAAAGCCGGACAGCCAGTTTCATTAGTGAAACGCGACGGAACTATAGTAAAAAGCAGAATTAAAGACTTATTTATATTCGAAGGACTTGGAAAAGCCAAAACAGATGAAGTTACCTGCGGTGATATTTGCGCTGTAACCGGTGTTGAAGGATTTGAAATTGCCGATACAATCTGCGATTTTGAAAATCCGGAAGCGTTACCCGGTATTCCAATTGATGAACCTACTATGAGTATGTTGTTTAAAAGCAACGACTCGCCGTTTTTTGGTAAAGAAGGTAAATTCGTTACAAGCCGCCACCTGCGCGACCGTTTACATAAAGAAATCGAGAAAAACCTTGCCCTCCGCATTGAAGCAACCAATAGTGCTGACTCATTTATGGTGTTTGGCCGCGGTATCCTCCATTTGGGTATTTTAGTGGAAACCATGCGTCGCGAAGGGTATGAGCTCCAACTCGGTCAGCCAAAGGTTATCGTTAAAATGATTGATGGCCAAAAATGTGAGCCAATCGAGATTCTGGCTGTTGAAACTACCGAAGAAACTGCCGGAAAGGTAATCGAAGCGGTAAGTAAACGTAAAGGTGAAATGATTACCATGCATGCCAAAGGCGATCGTACACACCTCGAGTTTAACATCCCGTCACGCGGTATAATTGGGTTAAGAACCAATGTGTTAAACATCACGCAGGGTGAAGCAATTATGAGTCACCGCTTTAAAGCATATGAGCCATGGAAAGGTGATATCCCATCACGTATTAATGGGGTATTGATCGTTCACGAAACCGGTTCTTCCATTGCTTATGCCATGGATAAGCTGCAGGATCGCGGGTTCTTCTTTATCGGAACAGGTGAAGATGTATACCAGGGTCAGGTAATTGGCGAACATAGCCGTGATAACGACCTTGTTGTAAATATTACAAAAACTAAAAAATTGACGAATATGCGCGCAAGTGGTAGCGACGATAAAGTATCGTTAGCCCCGCCACACCGCATGACGCTTGAAGAAGCAATGGAATATATTGATGAGGATGAATTAGTAGAGGTTACACCATTGAATATCCGCTTGCGTAAAATCCACTTGTTGGAGCACGAACGCAAGAAAGCGAGCAGCATGGTGGAAATGGATTGAACTAAAAGTTTTGCACAAGGGTTATCCTAAGGTAAACACAAGAGTATAAAGAAGAAGTAACCGTTCATGATATTAATCACCGGTTACTTTTTCGTTAATTTAAGCTTCAAACATTACTTTTGTATCGGGAAATTCATCAATGAAAGGTAAAATAAAATTTGTCGAAAGACCCAGAACTGAGTTTTTCGCAACACTTCGTAGTAGGGTAAACCAATATTTCGAAGACAATAAAATTGAGAAAACAGGCGATTGGCGCATGTTTATCAAAACATTTGTCATGTTACTGCTTTATATTGGTCCCTTTGTTGTCATTTTAACTAACATTTTGCCTGTAGGCCTCACGTTATTGATGTGGATGGTCATGGGTATAGGCGCTTCAGGTATGGGTATGGCAGTTATGCACGATGCCAACCACGGGGCTTATTCCAAAAACAAATTTGTAAACCGTATGCTGGGTCGTTCAATCTACCTGGTAGGTGGCAGCAAGTTTACCTGGATTATCCAACATAACGTGTTACATCACACGTATACCAATATTTATGGTATGGATGAAGATATTCACGATAAACCCATCTTACGTCTTTCTCCACACGGTAAATTAAGCGGAATACATCGTTATCAGCACATTTATGCGCCGTTTATTTACAGCCTCGCAACATTAGGTTGGACACTGAATAAAGACTTTAAACAACTGATACGTTATAATAAAAATGGCCTTACAAAAGGTTCAGGTGGTAATCCAACCGTTGAAATGATTAAACTGGTAATCAGTAAAATTTTGTATTTCATGTTTATTTTCGGTTTACCACTTTTGCTGACTAATTACAGTCTTGGATTTATTATTCTTGGGTTTTTTGTTTTGCAAATAACCACCGGTTTATTTGTAACCACCATCTTCCAATTAGCTCACGTAATTGAAGAAACGGATCATCCGCTGCCAACGGCTGATGGTGAAATTGAAAATGCCTGGGCAATACATCAATTGGAAACTACAGCAAATTTTGCGAAGAAAAACAGAGTGTTAAGCTGGTTTGTCGGGGGATTAAATTATCAGGTTGAACATCATTTGTTTTACAATATTTGCCATATTCACTACAAAAAAATTGCGCCAATTGTTAAACAAACGGCAAAAGAATTTGGTATTCCTTATTATGAAAAAACCACCTTCTGGGATTCGCTGGGTTCGCATATCAGAATTCTGAAAAAAATAGGCAATAACTACGCCACACAATAAACTTACTATCCGGAACTAAATTCCGGATTTTTTTATTTTAGTCCGATTATGCCAACAAACGTTAGTATAAACAGGAAATAAAATAATAGCTTAGTCCCCGCATTTACCACATTTGCAAATACCCTCAATATGGCACTCAAGGAAAAATTGAATCGTAATATCAATCCTAATACCGATAAGGCTGATGAATTAGGTTATACCAACAAATACGAACAGGGAAATAAACGTATTCTTTCTCATGACGGGAATTTTAATGTGCGGAGAATTGGTGAACGCAAACTTGTTTTTCATGAGTTACTTACCATGAGTTGGTTGAAATTTGCCTTATTTATTGTTGCATTTTATTCTATCGTAAATTTAATATTTGCGATGATGTATTTAACGGTAGATTATAATGGTATAGTTATGACTTCCGATTATGAAGTGCATAATCGATTTTTCGTAGCACTGTTTTTTAGTGCACAAACATTAACTACCGTGGGTTATGGTTCTTTATACCCGTTGTCGTCAACAGTGAGCTTTGTAGCTGCAAGTGAGGCTTTAGTTGGCTTAATGGGGTTTGCCATTTTTACCGGTTTAATGTATGGTAGATTTTCAAAAACACCACATAGCATCCGCTTTTCAACAAATGCTTTAATCAGCCCTTATAAAGAAGGTTTCGGTTTAATGTTTCGCGCCGCAAATGAACGCAATCACAATCTCACTGAATTAAGTGTAAGTGTAACATTGGCTATGGTAATAAATGAAAATGGTAAACCAACCAGAAAATTTTTCCCGCTGACTATTGATAATAATAAAATAGTGTACTTTCCGCTTAACTGGACCATGGTGCATCCAATTGATGATAAAAGCCCATTATACGGATTGACAAAACAAGATGTAGAAATAGGTGAAGCCGAGGTGTTGATATTGGTAAAAGGGTATAACGAAACTTCCGGTCAGGACATTTATGCTAGAAATTCTTATACACATCAGGAAATAATTTGGGATGCCAAATTTGATTTACCTTATTATTTTAATGAAGATGGTATAACAGTTTTTGAGCTCGATAAAATTGATAACTATCACATTATCGAAAAAGTATAAATTTATTCCACTTGATCCAGGGGTAATTCGTTATGACTATTGTTATGCTTTGGTGCAGGCTTAACAGGGGAGAGGAAAAATAATAGTAACATCACCCCAAATAATCCTAAATTGATATAATTACCAATATCAGCATACCGCAAATGCATCAATTTGGCAATGGTAGTAAAACACACGCTGATAACCCAGGCGCATTTTACTATATCTAAAATATTTATTGGCGATTTGTTAATTGTTCTGATTATATAGGTAACTACAACACCACTTACAGCCGCGGTTAAGAGTAAACTTCCTCCTTCCCAATGCATAATGATAAATAAGGCACCAATTATATAAATGGAAATACAAATTTGGATAAAACGATAATAGACAGTAGAAAAGATATTACTTTCTTTTAATATTAAATCAAGTGCAACTAATTGAATAATAAACAAAATAATGGTAACAACATCTGTTTCACCCAAAAAGCCACGCATCAGCAAACCTGTTATGCCGATGATAAGTAAGATGAGCCGATAATTAGTAACAGGGTAACTTTTTTGTGTCATTTAATGGTGGTTATACGCCAAACTGTCTGAGGTGATGATCCAAATGTTTTATAGTTAATGTGTCCCATTCTTCAGCAGATAATTTGCCAAAAAATGGATGTTTGTTTTTTGTTATTCCGTTTGGACCCGCTTTTTGAAGTGCCCGCAATAATTCAATAGCTTCCTGTTTTTCAGTGTCAAAATTACGTTCATTATCAATTACAAAACTACTATCAGTTGGTAGCCCTTGTTTAAAAGGTTTTTCATTAATAATACCTTTTTTTGCGGCACGTCCAAATAACCAGCCGATTACCGACCGTTTCGGTGCGGTATATCCAAGCGCAACCTTAACCGGTTCTTGTATGTGGGCTAACATTTGGGAAACGGTCATTGTGCCCCAAATATGTTGTGTAATTGGGGTTAATTTTTCAATCCTTGATATTATTGCTGCAGTATCTTCTGCATTAAATATACTCGCCAAGCTTAAGCAATTTAAAGTTAATTTATAGATAAGGTAACCAGGTCAAATAAAACAAATTTTCCCGGTTCAACCACAGGGCTAAATCCGGCACTTAAATGTAGCATTAACACATCTCCCTCAACAAAAGTTGCAGTGGCAGATAAATCTATTGCGCCCCAGGTATTTTGATCCCAGGTTGCGGTAGCTAAATCAGCACTTGTTTCTCCGGTAGCAATTA
>DAORKJ010000056.1:0-10115 GCA_035439505.1 Chitinophagales bacterium | reverse complement strand
AGGCAGAATTGCACTTTTTTTCATAACTACCAGGGTGTTTATAGCAAATATAACGATTTACGGTGGTTGATTGTTACGACAAAGTAAAACGATTATATTTTTACCAGATGATTTAACAATACGCCACTCAATTGGATAAACCGGTTGCACTCTTCTGCTGATAATCCTTTTAAACTGGTTAGAAAAAAACAATGATGACCGTTAAATTCTAAATGTAATTCATCAAAGGACATTAAATTTTGGGTAAAAGCCGGCGAAAAACTTTTTACAGTTTTGTTTTCATTTGCTTCTTCAACCTGGAATTTTTTTAAAAACTGTTTGTCAGTAGTATATTTACTATGTTGTTGGATAAAAAACGATACAAGTTTTTGTTCACTGCTTTTTGGCGTAATTAAAATACGTCCGTAATCAACTGTGGTTTGTAAATAACCAAATAAATGTTCCGTATGGCCAAAATAACCAACCTCGGGATTGTCGGGTGAAGCTGCTAGTAAAACACAATATAATTGTAGATTGTCTAATTGTAAAATAAAATCAGGTTCATAAATGAAGGATTGTGGAACTAGGGTAGCATGTTCAAAATTATCCATAAATAAACCGTCAGTATCAACAAAATGTTGTTCCGTTAATACACGCTTACAATTTAAAACAAAAGCTCGTTTTTTAGCTTTTGCTGCTTCAACTAATGCTAATTGGGCCTGATATTTTTTATCATTCATGAGGGAAATATAATTGGCGACTTCCAATTGAATTATTTTTCATAGTAGCCCACTGTTCCGCCGACCCATGTTTTATTTTTATTGTAATCAACACCAATCATTACACCTTTACTTAATCGCGCGAGATTAATTACTAATTGTGGACGCGATTCGCCTTCGTCCCACAAATACATTAGTCTGAGTTCTGCTTTAGCGGGTTCATCTAATGTTGCTACAACCGGTTTGTAGGTAACCTTCTTTTGTAATATAAAAACATCGCCATGCGGCATCACTTCTTCAATATCCTGTTTAGTAACATTAAATTTTACGCCATGCCCGGCAAATGAGTATAATGGTTTTAATACCCAATTTTCCAAATCATCAGGGATGGATTTTAATTCATTTAAAAATATCGTTTCAGGAACATATTTGCTTTTAATAAAAGGCAAGGTGTATTTACTTATTCTGAAAAACCAGTTGGGGTGACAAACCCATTCAACATTCACTTCATCGGTTAAATTCCATTGTAATAATAAATCTTTTCTCGCCTGTAATTCATCAAAAATTAATCTGTCGTAAATACGATGGATTTTCGTTTTCACACCATTTTTTAGGTAAAACAAATCTTTGCCTTCTTTAATGATTTTTGAAATACAAACAGGCTCAATATTTAACATCGAGCGAGTTAAATAAAAATCAATCCAGGTTTTTTGTTTGTCCGGTTCAATTTCTAAAATGATTACATTTTCCGCTTGATGATTGCCTATAATTATTTTTTTCAATAGTTGTATATAACTGCTTTCATCTAAGCCGTTAAATAAATGATCTACCGTATCAGGAATAGGGAAGTGGGCTTTGTATTGTTTACCTAATTCATGTTGCCATGCATACAAAGATGCAAATCCCTGCATTTCTATTAATTGCGGAATTAATTCGCCCGCATCGTCAACACAAATACCAAAATCCAAAGCAATAAACGCAGGATTACCTTCTTCTCCCGGAACAAAACAATTTTCCGGAATCGCTTTTTTGCTAGTTTGTTTGAATGCAGGATTACATATTAAATCGATTATTTCTTCTCCTGCAGCCAGTACTTTTGTTTTAAAATCGGAAGGAATAAAAATAGGCGTTTCGCATACTTTAAATTCAATGTTTTTATCGTATTTGTCCTGACAAGCATGTACAAATTTTTGATAATCAGCTTCTGTGAAAGCCTTATTATATTGGTCGCGAATTGATTTTATCATGAATTACAAACTTAGCAATAAAAATAGCAGAATTTGAGGAATAGGCAAGTGCATTAACTCATTCTTAATGCATTAATGGAAGATCTCAAAAATGAGGGTATCAATTCCTTATGTGTTAATGGCAGTTTTTCAGGGTCACTGAGGTTACGAATCATTTCATCTAACTTCCAATCCCCATGGTTTTGAACGATATGGTCGCGTTTTTCCGGTTTGGCAAATAATCGCAACATACCTTCTGCATCGGCTTCGGGGTGAAATTGCGTCATATAAAAATGTTCGCCTAAACTCATGGCCATTACAGCTCTGGGTAACGGCACATGGTCGCGTCGTTTTTCTACAGCTAAAACATTGGCTTTAAGTGCAGCAAGTTTATCCAAATCAGGCTCAATCATTTGCCAGTCGCGACTATCCACAACGTAATAAGGATCAGGCAAATTCCTGAAAAATCGGTCGTGTTTGGCAACTTCCGTTTTTTGAATGGGAAATACGCCAAATGCAGTTGATTTCCGCTTACAAACATTACCTAATTCAAAATGTCGGCTCATCAGTTGAAAGGAATGGCAAATGCCAAATACATATTTCTTTTTGCTGTGACCGTTTGCATTGTGTGCCCAAAGTTTGTCTAAAAGTGTAAAAAACTTACTTTCCCATTCTTTTCCTTCACCATCAAAAGGACTGCCGGGGCCACCGGAGGAAATATAAATGTCATATTCATTACCAGGAACTTCATTTTTATGTCTGACATCGAATACTTTCCAGTCGACAAAATCGGCATGAGCCTGCGCAATAGCCTTAATGCAACGCATCCCTTCATTGGGTGCATTCTCATACATATCGAGAATAGCGAGCTTTAACTTTTTTGCTTCAGGCATAACGCGAGGCGAAGTTATTTATTTTTAATAGCTTAATTGGTGATGTTTTCCACCACCTTAACATTTACCACTTCCTGTGTTAAGAACACATTAGTTTAGATAAAGGTTTTCTTTTAAATTTGAAACGTGATTGTCCTAAAAATATTCGTGAAACAAGCAAAGCAAATTTTGGAATGAAGCAAAACCAATCTGCCTACCTTGCAGTAATCTTCTTTATTTGCTTTGTTATAAACGGTTTTGTTGCAAAAAGTCAGGTTGTCCCTGGTGAATTGCCCAATATCGTTTTTATTATGGCGGACGATGGCAGGTACGACGAATACCGCGTTACCGGAGGACCGGACTGGTTTATTGCTCCCAATATAGAGCGAATTGCCAACGAAGGGGCCAATTTTTCGCGCACTTATGCACCAACTCCCATTTGTGGACCCAGCCGGGCTTCCATTTATACAGGTTTGTATGCCCACGAACATAAAACAGCGAACAATGGTGATACGCTTAATACCGCATTGCCGAAAATTCAGGAAATTTTGCACGATCAGGGTTATTATACCGGATTTATCGGAAAATATGGCAATGGATTTCAACCTCCTTTTGAATTCGACTATTGGGTAGATATTGGTGACAACGAGATTTATAAAAACTTTTGGATTAAAGTAAATGGGGAAAATGTTTTTGTTCCGGGACATATTACCAATTCGTTTAATGATTATATCAATGAATTTTTTGATTCGGTTACAGTGCATAGCGACCAACCTTTTGCCCTGTTTTTTTTCCCATTAGCACCACATACACCAAATACGCCTCGCGCAACAGACGCCAGTTTATATTATGATGCAATTCCACCTTTCCCTGAAAATTTTTATCCCTACGATTCGCTTTATCCTGAATTTTATAATGAATCAGGCTCAACTTGGGTAAAAGATACTATTGCTACAAAAGATTTTATCAAGGATAGATTTGCATGTTTAATCGGATTAGATGAAAATATCAATAAAATATTTAATCGTTTAGATACTACTCATGTTACCGACAGCACATTTATTTTGTACACCAGTGATAATGGTTATATCAATGGCGAACACATGATGCGCGCAAAGGCATTGCCTATTGATGAATCTATACATGTTCCGCTTTTTATTCGTTATCCCGAATGGTTTAGTGATTCTACTATTATTGATGATGATATTATTGAACTGATAGATATTCCGAAAACATTATTAGAAATTGCCGGCGTTGAAGACACATTTAATTTTTCCGGATTATCTATTCGCGAACTAGCCGAGCCGGATACAATGCGACATTTTGCTTTTTATGAATACGAAGGAAGCGAACCGGGCGATTTGTTTGATGTACCTGATTTACGTGGTTTACGCAGTTTTGATAAGGCTTATTATTATTCCAATTGTGATTGCTATACAGAAGAATTTTATGATTTCACATTAGACCCTCAACAAAATCAAAATCAAATATTTAATCCCACTTATCAGGATGAAATTAATTTCTACAGATTAAAATTACAGGAATTGCGTCTGGCAAAAAACGATACAGCTCCTTTCCAAATTAATGCATGTAAATTGGTTGGCGCTTACGAAATTCCTGATGGATATGATAATGATTGTGACGGATTAATTGATGATTCGTTGGATGCGTTTATTCAGTATGCCGATATTGATGGCGACGGTTATGGTAATCCTGATAGTCCGTTAATTGTTTTTGGTGAATTGGATGGATATGTTATCAATGATTTAGATTGTGATGATACATCTCCATTTAATTATCCATTTGCTGTAGACTTTTGTGATGGATTAGATAACGATTGTGATATGATAATTGATGAAGATATTGTTGAACCACTTATAGCTGTAGAAGGTGCTGATGACATTTGCACAGGAGGTTTAACACACTTAGTCGCTAAACCTGTTTATCCCGGTTATCAAATTCAATGGTATAGAAATGGATTCCCGGTGGCAGATGCCAACCACACCACATTTGATGTGTCCAAAACTGGAAATTATTATGTAAAATATACAGCACCGGCAGGGTGTATTACTACCTCTACTACAAAAGTAGTACTGGTGGCTACACCGCCAAGTCCTATTGTATACAATGTCTCAGCCAGCAATGATTTATGCAAAAATAATCCTGTAAAACTGCAGGTGAAAAATAAAATTGGTAATACCTATCAGTGGTATAAAGGTGTTTTGCCAATAGCCGGAGCTACTTCGAACATATATTTTGCTACAACACCCGGCTTTTATAAAGTATTACAATCTGATGTTAATGGTTGTGCAGGTATTTCTAAACCATTTAGAGTTGTGAATTTTTGCGATGAAGGTATGTTTACAGCACAAACTTCTAGTATACAATTATTTCCTAATCCAAATAATGGCAACTTTGTATTGGCATGCAATTTTAATAATGCCTATACTGGAAACGCAAAATTGTTAATGCACAATATGATAGGTGATATTGTGTGGGAATCGGAAATTGCAGTAACCCAAGGTGAGGTGAATGAACAAATTAATACCAACAATCAATTACCAGATGGCATGTATTTAGTTACCATTTCGGTTGGGCAATGGCAAAATAATATGCAATTTATTTTAGCGCATTAAAGCGTTGGGATATATTTTTTAATTGATTAAAATTTACAACAAACAATAAAAAAAGGCATCCATTTAAGATGCCTTTTAAGTTGGTGTAAATATGTTGTTATAAACCAATATAACTTTCTTTTATCATAAAATCTACCAGCGAATTAAAGTTGCGGTCGTTTGCATAATAATGCGCTAATTGCCTGTCCGCACCGGTTCCATTTTTCAACATCCATTTAATGTTTTCTAATTCTTGTCTGCTGCCTAATTCATCCACAACATCATCAACAAAATCTAAAAATTCCATTAATAGGGTAGTAGTATCTAATTCTTCCTGTTTGCCGAAGTCAATTAATTTACCACTTATACCGTAACGAGCAGCACGCCATTTATTTTCCTGAATTAAAGCGCGGTCGTAATTTCTCCAACCGATATTACTTTTCATCAGTTTAAATAATTTTGCCGTAATCGCTTGCATTAATGCAGCCAACGCCAATGTTTCATCAACGCGTAATGGAATATCACACATCCTGAATTCAATGGTGTTAAAGTATGGATGCACTCGTAAATCCCACCATATTTTTTTGCCATTATCGATACAATTTGTTTTTACCAATAATGCAATGAAGTTGTCGAAGTGACTGGCATCATTAAATACATCGGGAATACCCGTTCTTGGAAATTTGTCGAATACTTTTGTTCTGAATGATTTAAAACCGGTATCTCTTCCTTCCCAAAAAGGTGAATTAGTACTTAATGCAAAAATATGTGGTAAGAAATAACGCAATGAGTTCATCATAAAAACAGCCACATCACGCGATGGCATGCCAATGTGAACATGTAATCCAAAAATTAAATTACTGCGCGCAGCTTCCTGCATTTCGTTCACAATTTCCTGATAACGCGGATGGTTGGTAATGAGTTGTTCTTCCCAAGATGCAAATGGATGTGTTCCAGCCGCAGCAATTTTTAAATTATCTTTTTCCGCTAATTCAGCAATAATACGACGCAATTTCACAACCTGATTGCGGGCATCTTTCATGTCCTTACAAATGCTGGTAGCTACTTCAACTACACTTTGATGCATTTCCGCTTTTATATCAACATCGAACTTTGCACCATTTTCAATAATGTGATGTTTGCGGTGCGATAAATCACGAGTCTCAGGGTCGATAATCTGAAATTCCTCCTCAATACCTAACGTGAAATCTTTAAATAAACTCATAATCAAAAATATATTGGATTAACGTGAAACAGCAGGATTAAAAATTGGTTGAGTTTCTGCTTTATGCGCTACACCAGATACTGAATTGCGCACATAGGTTCCCCAGGTTAAATTATCCTGGCCTTCTTTATGTTCCATAGCGCGTTCAATTGCCATTAATGCAGCATGTTCAACCACCCACTCGAAATTCTCCTCACCAACAGAAGTGCGTTCTGCATCCGGTGCAGGATTACAAAAATCAATTGCATATGGAATACCATCTTTAACTGCCCATTCCACAGTATTAAAATCATAACCTAACGCTTGATTTAATGCTAAGGTTAATACTCGTACTTTTTCAATTAATTCAGCAGGTGCTTCAGGTCCATTCCAGGTATAACGCAAATGATGCGGATTGCGTGGTTCGTAATACATAATATGCACGTATTTTCCACCAAGGCAATAACATCTGAAATAATATTCAAAAGTAACTTCGCTTTGTAAAATATTTACATCGTCACCTGTTTCTGCATATTTGGAGAAAAACTCTTCCATATTATCCACTTTAAAAACACCTCTCCAACCACCGCCATCATGTGGTTTCATATATGCAGGAAATCCGATATAACTGAAAATAGATTCCCAGTCTAAAGGATATTTTAAATTGCGGAATGAAGTTGACTTTGTGTTTTTAGGTAAATCATGAGATGGTAACAAAACGGTATTTGGAACCGGAACACCAATTTTAACTGCTAATGCATTATTAAAAAACTTTTCATCTGCACTCCACCAAAATGGATTATTCATAACAGCTGTTCCGCTAATGGCAGCATTTTTCAAATAACTTCTGTAAAATGGTGCATCATGTGAAATGCGGTCTAATAAAACATCGAAACCACATGCTTCTCCTTGTATAACTTTATCGATAGTAACTCGTTCAGCTACTATACCAGGAATGTTTTTACTATTTATTCTATCAATAAACGCGGTTGGAAATGAATCTTCCATGCCATGTATAATCCCAATTTTTTTCATAAGTGTAGTATTTTTTTAAAGGTTAAGAGTTAATTGTATCGTAATTAATCAAAGATAAAAATCTTGGCAATTGTTGACGCCAACATGGCCAGTCGTGTTTTTCTCCCGGCACTACTTCAAGTGTGTGTGGAATGTTTTTCATGCCTAACATATGGGCCATTTGATAATTGGCATCCAAACACATGTCGAATTCGGCAGAACCCAGGTATATCTGCATTTTCCGAAGATTTTCATCATTTAATCCCGGCAAATAATCCGGTGGATTGTTGAAGTACACATTATCATCATAATGCCCGTCTAATTGTCCCGTAATATCAAATTTCGCGTGTAAGGAAATCATTACAGCCACTATATCCGGATGTCTGAAAGCAAAGTTTAAAGCGTGGTATCCGCCAAAACTGCAACCGGCAGCACCAATACGTGAATAACCTGTTTCTGACTGAATAACCGGAAACAATTCCTCCGTCAACATACGGTCGTATAAAATATGATTTAAAACACGGTCAGGAGCTGAAGCTTGTTTATTATACCAACTGTGTTTATCAATGCTGTCTGGACAATACACCTTAATAATGCCGGATTCGATAAACCATCCAATGGATTCAATCAATTTAAAATCGCGGTTTTCATTGTGCATTCCCATCGATGTTGGGAAAATAATAAGCGGAAATCCTTTGGTGCCAAAGGTTAACATTTCCATATCAATTCCAAGTAACTTGGAATGCCATTTGTGCTTTTGTTCGTTAAGTTCCAAAATAGTTGATTTAGGGCGGTTTAAAAAACAGCAGCAAAGGTAGTTCAAAAGCAACCAACTCCCAATCAGTTATCGACAGAATGCGTCTGTTTACAAAAAATTATTTTATTGGTTTGATGTACATTTGTACGTGAAAATGAAGTTGCAGGTTCCAGAACGCGTAAAAATCGAATCCTTGAGCATCCGATCTTCATTCCTTAACAGGGATGTTCAGCTTTCTATCATACTGCCGCCTGCCTATGAGCAAAAACCCTATCCTGTGCTTTGGCTAAACGACGGACAGGATATGTCTGCCATGCAGTTTAATCGCATTTTAGACGATTTATATACCCAGGAAGTAGTGAAGCCTATGATTGTGGTGGGTATTCATGCCAATGAAGACAGATTACAAGAGTATGGAAGCAGTGCTGCAGCCGATTTTAAAAACAGAGGCGCAAAAGCAGGTCTCTATGCTGAATTTTTAGTCAACGAGTTACTACCGTTTATTCGCAATAAATACAGTGTTTCCCGCGATAAACGTAAAAATGTAATTGCCGGTTGGAGTATGGGTGGATTAAGTGCCATCGATATCGCCTGGCATTTTTCTAACTATTTTGGCAAAGTGGGCGTTTTTAGTGGCAGCTTATGGTGGCGTTTAAAGGCGTATAACCGCGGATATAAAGACGATAAACATCGCATCATTCATCAACTCATCAGAAATACACCTAAACGCGAAGGTTTAAGGTTTTGGTTCGAATGTGGCACTAATGATGAAAATGCAGATAGGAATAAAAATGGATTAATTGATTCTATTGATGATACCATCGACTTTATTCAGGAACTCAAACAAAAAGGATATAACGAACAACATGATATCCAATTTGTAATTGTAAAAGATGGTGAACATAATCAACAAACCTGGGCCGAAATAATGCCTTATTTTCTCACTTGGGCATTTGGTGCATAAAAACATGCCGAGTAAAATTAAAAACTGGCAATTTATTCAAATGCCGAAATTACATGTAAGCGGTATAACCTTGTTTCCTTTTATTGTAATTAAACATAAAAATTTACGGTTGGATAAAGCTTTTATCAACCACGAACATATCCATCTTCGTCAGCAACTTGAGTTGCTGGTAATTCCATTTTATGTTGTTTATTTGT
Source organism: Chitinophagales bacterium (assembly GCA_035439505.1). GTDB lineage: Bacteria > Bacteroidota > Bacteroidia > Chitinophagales > BACL12 > UBA7236. Next base: position 568 of record DAORKJ010000056.1, on the reverse strand, counting down.
TGCACTACCTGATTAACCGAGCAAAAAATCAACATCACGATAAAGCATATCGCAATATTTGTTTCGAAAAAGAAGCGTATAAAAATGAAAGTAATTTAAACTATCTGCACAACCGAAAATGGTTTGCCTGGTTGCATTATTTATAACATATCACAATATGCAGCCAGGAAAAACAAATGTTTAATTTTTAATATAGATAATTCTAATTTATCGGTATTCAATTTGTTGATAATAGTTAACAACGCATCGGTTGAATTAAGTCCTTTTTCTTTTGAAGTAGTGGTAATTTCATCTTTGTAAGGTTGAATAGCCGTTTTCCATGTTTTAGGCATAGAACGTTTAATATCGGCTAACGAATTGATGCATTGTTGTGCAAAGTCCTTACTGGCTAATTCGTTGGTATTCGTACTCATTTGTGGTGTTTGTATGTAAAGTTACTAAAAAATTATTGATGTTGGGAATGTAAGTCCGCAATGGCTTGCCCATAGGGCTTTTCATATATCTTACTGTCTAACCAGGCTATGATATCAAACATGATAAATGCGGGTTGTTCATACCGGTCGGTTTG
>DAORKJ010000055.1:3367-24908 GCA_035439505.1 Chitinophagales bacterium | reverse complement strand
TTTACAATTGTTCGTAGTGTTGTGCCGGAATAACTATTTTTTTTGAGTCAAGACCCCTGCTTGGACAGGTGATCGATCATACAATATTTTGCAAAGTTTTCCTGTTCAATCAGCAATCATCAACCGCATTGCAATGTGGAGCAAAACCTCCTGTAACCTACAAAAATAGATTAAACAATATTTAGCATAAAAACACAAAATAATTGTAACTCGGGCAAAATTTTTCAATCAAACTATTTCATTACCAACTACATATATTGTAAGGGGTTAAAATATCATTTTTTTACTTGTAAAATCATAACTAATTCCCTAACTTTAAAATAGAATATCGGGTCTCCACAAGAACCCGTATGCAAAAACAGAAGAAGAGAAAATTTGTAAATGGTTCCAGTTGGTCGTTCGATGCAGCGCATCGTGTCCGTTCTGCCCTGATTGCAATGTCCTTCGAATTGTACGGTATTCAGAAATGAATACGTTTAAACTGCATTACATGTTCCACCCACTCCGAAAGGAGTGGGTTTTTAAACCTTAAAACTATGGCCAATCACGCCGGATTTGGAGGAGTGCTTACAATCAGCACCACATTTGCTCAGCAAATTTTGCATGCTTATTACAGTAGCGATAATGTTACGCCGATTTTACAGTCTGAAAGTCCGCTTAAATTATTAGCCAAAACAGATAATAACAATATACCACTGCCCGACCGGTATTTGTCATACGACTTATTTATGGCAGAACCCATCCTTGATTTTTCACCACGTGAGGATGATAAAATTTCTATTTTTATTCGCTTGAGCGGCACGTTAACATTTTCGACGGACCCGGAATTGGCATTACCAACAATTGATAGTAATGTTCAAATTGATTTTACCATTCCGGCTAATGTGCGCACATTTGATAACGGTGAACAAATTTCATTTGGTATTACATTCGATAGCTGCTTTATTGAAACTTACCAGGCCAAAGTTTTTAATGGTACAGATCCGAAAACCGATTATTTGTTTGATGTAAATATTGATTTAAAAAGTTTTATTCAATTAGCAATTTTTGGTTTAGATACATCAACTTGGCGCATTACGCCGCCGGGCTTTGATGAAATAAAATCACTGGGATTAAGTGTCTCGGAATTTCCGGAAATTAAATTGTTTGATGTTGCATTAACAATTGCCATTGATGTTGTTGGTGAAACCAGTGGCAACCAAAATTTATTAATTGACTTGCTGAATAGTTCACTGGAAAAGGGATATATCACCACTTTTAGTGATACCATTCATCAATTTGATGATGAATATGGTGAACCTATTTACGATACCGGCTTCACGGCAACAACAAAACGACAAGCAGGACCGCATAATTTATGTGCTATAGCATTTTCAGTAAATAGTACCATCATCAATATGTTGTATGAAGGTGTATGGCGACAATTGATATTGGATGCATTTGAAGCGCAAAAGGCACAGGAAATTGCTGATGCGCTTGCAGAGGCTTTGGAAAAAAATAAAGAGTATGATGAACCTGATATTGCCAATATTGAAATTACAGATATCAACCTGTCGCTGGAAGACGGTCATATTTTTGTTTCCGGGGATGCAGATTATAGTGGCATTGGTGTTTCATTTAGCTTTAGTATTCGGGTGGTGAAAATAAATGTTGATGGCTCAACACAATTTGTTTACGATAATCAGCATATGAATGGTATGCGTGGTGAAGTGTTTGATGTTGATATTAATTTACCGGGATGGGTGGTGTTTTTACAAGCGGTAATTGGTACATTAGGAATAGTATTAGCACCATTTACGGGTATGATCAGTGCACTTATTGCATTAATGCTTGAAGTTACCATCGGTGCAATTTTAACAAATGTAACAGAAAATGCTGAAGGTGATATCAAAAATGATATTATGAATCAACTTGCATCATTCAACAGCACATTTACGTTTACATTGCCAAATACGGAAAGCCCAGAAATTACAGTTCGGCCAAATGATATTGTAGTCAAAGCCAATGGTTTATCTACATGGTTTACCGCACTGGTAGATTATGGTAAATTTACTGAACTTATTATTTCCGGAAATAATAATTCCACAATTTGGTCAGTACATAACCGCAATCCAATCGTGATAAAATTCAGTGCCCCAGAGGGACTTTATCATCCGGATGATGAAATGGTAAAAATTCGCTGGACCGTTTTTGCAGAGCATACAGGAAATAAAATTATTGAAACGGATGAACCAATCAAAAGAAAATTATTATCTCCACATATTCCAACCCATTGTAAAATTGACCACGCCAAAACGGAATGGGATGCTTTTGAAAAATATATCGTTCGTTGTCGAGTTTACAGACCCTGGGGTGTAACAACACAAGAGATCTATTATAAAGAAATTGTAATCACCATTGCAGACCGCCTGCATCGTGATCAACTATATGTGCGTTGGGAATCCGCAGTTTTTTATAAAGGATATACTGCAAAATTAAAGGATGAAAATCGCCAGCCTTTAGGTTGGATTAATGAAAAAAGAAAATCACAAATTCATAAAACAGATCCGGATACCAGATGTGGTTATGCAGACAGATATACAGATAAACTAACCAAAGATGATTTAATTTATCTCGACGCATTACCATTTCCGGAATCAGATATAAAATTGCACCTAAATGAAATTTGCGAATTTTGTTTTTACGGTGGTCCAGATAAAGTGAATCCTAAACCACCGAAAATACCAAAAGATGAAGCTCCCGGCAAAAAACCTCATGTTCCTGACCATTTTAAAAAGAAGAAACCTTTCCATTAATCAGGTTTTGAAATTTGCTGTAATTCCAATTTGAATTGTTTACCTTAGCAGGTCAACTTTGCAGCAACTTGTCCGAATTACAATATATCCAACTTTCCGAACTCATCCAAAAGGTAGAGGATACTTTGCGTGGTGTTTTTGGCAATGAGCAATACTGGATTGTTGCAGAAATTTCGGGGCATAAATTTTATGCGAATAACGACAGGCATTATTTTGAGTTTATTGAAAAATCGAGCACATCAAATGAACCTGTTACAAAAATACGCGGTGTAGCGTGGGTGGCGGGAGCGCAAAAAATTAAATTGTTTGAAACCGAAACCGGGCAACAATTTACCAATGGTTTACAGGTATTAGTAAAAGTGAAATTAGAGTTTCATAAAGTATTTGGTATGCAATTGGTTTTGCTCGATATTGACCCGACATTTACTTTAGGGAAACTGGAATTACAACGCAGAGAAACACTTTTCAAACTTGCTACGCATCACGCCGAAATAATTCAATTAATTGGCGACACGTATGTTACCAGAAATAAACAAACACCATTTAATGCCGTAATTCAGTGCATAGCCATTATCGGTTCTCCAAATTCTGAAGGGTATATCGATTTTACGCATACCATTGCCAATAATCAATTCGGATATAAATTCGTTATCGACATTTATCAATCCACGGTTCAGGGTGGCGATGCTGAATTTGAATTAATTCAATGTTTAATTGCTATTCATAAATCGACAAAAAAATATGATGCCGTTGTGATTATTCGCGGCGGTGGCGCAAAGTCCGACTTTTTAGTTTTTGATAAATATAAATTATCATTGGCCATTGCAAAATTCCCGATACCTGTGATTACGGGAATTGGTCACACAAACGACGTGAGCATTGTGGATATGATGGCGCATACCAATACCAAAACCCCAACAAAAGCTGCAGAATTTATTATCTCTCACAACCGTCAGTTCGAAGAAGATATCATGGCATTACAAAAAACGGCTGTCATTAAATCACAACAATTATTGAGCAAACATATACAGTTTATACACGCTACCAATACGATTATCATTAATCAATCGCGATTGTATATCGGTTTGCACAAAGATGCGTTAAATGGTATTCAGCAAATAGTTACCAATAAAACCAAAGGGTTATTATATCATTTACAAACCGATTTGGTAAATTTATTAAATCAGATTTTATCTCAACCCAAAATCACCACAGCCAACAAACAAAACGAATTAAACAATCAAATCAATAATATTAAAATATTTTCGCATAAATACCTCGTCAACCAAAAAGGATATGTTGGCCATTTTGTAAGTTTAATAAACATGATGCGTCCTGAAAATATTTTGAAAAAAGGATTTGCCATTATCAAACAAAATGGCGTTATTATCAGCAGTAGCGATAAGATTAAACAGGGTGATGAATTAAGTATCACTATGGAAAAACATATTATTTCAACAACCGTAAATTCAAAATCTGACAATGAAGGAACTAACTTATGAAGCAGCGTATGCCGAACTCAAACAAATAGCGGCAGAAATTGAAAACGAATCAGTATCTGTAGATGTGCTTGCCGAAAAGGTAAAGCGCGCATCTGAACTCATTACTTTTTGCCAAACCAAATTGCGCTCTACTGAGCAGGAGGTAAATAATATTATTAAACAGATGGAGACTAAAACAACTCCTTCCTAGTTTGACTAATTTGCATTGCCCGGGTTTTGCTTATTTTAAGAGTAATAAGTTGCAATTGAATTAAAATTTGTATACTTTTAATCTTCAAAATTTCCATTATGAAACATTTTACCCTACTTATTTTTGCTGCGTTTTTATTTACAATACAAATAACAAATGCCCAACATATTGCAGAAGGTGGCAGTTTTACCATCGTTTTGTGTGCAGATGGTACTGCACAGGCATGGGGGGCGAATTATGTCGGACAGTTGGGTGATAATGGCACCGGGGACAATTCATCTGTTCCGGTCGATGTTTATGGTATCGACAATTTGAAAACCATAGCATCAGGTACAACTTTTTCATTGGCTTTAAAAAATGATGGAACAGTATGGGCTTGGGGCGAAAATACGAATGGCGGCTGTGGAGATGGAACAAAAGTAACCCGTTTTGCTCCAGTTCAGGTTTATGGCCCGGATTCTATAAGTTTTTTAGATGATGTGATAGATATTGCTGCCGGCAACCAGGTTGGAATAGCGTTAAAAGCCGATGGCACGGTTTGGAGCTGGGGTGCAACTATACACGGTTGTGCAGGAGATGGTGGAGCTATGGGTATCAGCCATTTGTATCCAGTACAAGTTGTAGGTTTAGATGGTGTGGGTTTTTTAGAAGACGTAATTCAAATTGAAGCCTCCAATTATTCGGTTTATGCATTAAAATCTGACGGAACTGTTTGGGCATGGGGCGAAAATATAGAAAAACAATTAGGTGACGGAACCGAAATTAACAGGTTAACTCCAATCCAAATTCTGGGATTAACGGATATTGAAAATATAACTGCTGGTACATCATGTGCTTATGCAATTAAAAGTGATGGAACTGTGTGGGGCTGGGGCGCAAACGATTATGGAAAATTAGGAACCGGAGCGTCGGATTTAACCTATCCAACACCAGTTCAAATGGTTGGTGTTGAAGGTGCAGTGGCTGCTGCGGCTGGTCAACATTTTGTAATGATATTAACAAACGAAGGAGCAGTATTTACCTGCGGAAATAATAGTGATGGGCAATTAGGTGATGGCACAGTTGAAAATAAATCGTTGGCGATTGGTGTAGACGGATTAAGTGGTATTTTAGAAATAGCAGCGGGTGGAAAAACAGCAGTTGTGTTGGATAACGACGGTAATATGTTTGCTTGGGGCGATAATATGGTAGGGCAAATTGGTGATAATACGTTATCAGATAAATGGACGCCAACACTTGTTACGTCTGCATGTTCAATGTTATTAGCTACAAATGATTTAACTGAATCACAGTCTGGATTTGATGTGTATCCTAATCCGGCGGATGATTATCTATTTATTAAACATACAGATGTAAACAATCATGAACTGCAATTGATAGATATAAATGGGAAAATTATCTCATCCATTATTTCAAACAATTCAACAAACAAAATCGACGTATCTTATTTATCTGCTGGTATTTATTTATTACGTGATCCTAATTACGCAAATGCTATTACAATTATTGTTGAATAATTTAATTACTATTTACAAAAAAAGAGGCTGCCCTAAAGGACAGCCTCTGAATATGAGTAGTTAAACTTAATTATTGTTTAACAAAATTCGCAGTAGTAGTTACATCACCCTGACGAACAGATAACATATACAAACCTGCAGGTAGAGCCGCTACATCCAATACTAACATATCTTCATCATTTGTGAAGCTAAGTCCGCTGATTGTGCGACCAGACATATCGGTTACAAAAACTTCCAGATCACTGGTAATTTCAGTTGTTATATCGATATACATGAAATCGGCAGCAGGGTTTGGATATAAAGTGATTTCCGGTGTAACATCAGCCATATCATCCATACGGCAAGCCGCAGTGGTGAATGTTGAAGTAGCAGAGAAAGCACTAAATGTTCCGGCGCAATTGCTTCTAACTTTCCATTGGTAATTAGTAGCACAAGTTAAACCGGTAATATTTTTTTGGTTAGAAGTTGATTTTTTCTTCAACCAATTAGGAGCACCAACAGGACGATAATAAACCTGGTAGTAATCAATTCCTGATTCAGCAGTCCATTTCAGTTTTTCACCGGTTGGTCCTAAAGAAGTTGCAGAAACGATATCAGGTGGTGTAGCACAAGGAATACCATCACCGGCAATAATTGGTGTGTTGGCAGTAGCCTCGTAAGCATAATCTCTGATAGTGTAAGTTACAGGAGCAACTGTACAGCTTAAGCGCATCCAACCATAGTGTAAAGTTCCACCAGAAAGGAATTTAACACCAAGGTATTTATCGCCGGTATTGGCAAATGGTGCGTAAGTTACACTGCTATACATTGATGCTAACCAACCTACGTTGTTGTAATTAGATACAAAGCTCAAGCCTGGTCCAATTAAATCGCCTGCATCTAATGCACTACCGTAAGGTAAAATAGCACCAGAATAACCAGCAATCATGTTTGATGGTCCACCATAACCTGAACCTAAATTTCCAATTGCATACACCCAACTCCAGTTACCTGCAGTATTGGAATTCGCAAAAAGAAGAAAATCACTGGTAGAATCGGCATCCATGTCAATTGACAATAAATCGCCGGTTGCACCTGTAAAGTCCGTCACATCCGTGTAAATGATTTGGGCATCAGCATTTGCAGCCGTCGCCATGAAAGCGCCCGCCATGGCAGAATAAGCAGCAATCTTGCCACCTTTCCTTGGGTAAATGTTCTTTTTCATAAAACTTAATAAGTTTAATTAATGAAATAAATATAACACACAGAACGAATCTAGAAGTTATATGGCTAAAAAACAAATATTTACAATTGAGGAATGTTAAAAATATGCTAAACAGCTCATTTTCAATATATTACGGTGCTAATTTTTTTCTCTCGGACACGTATTTTTCTGCCATTTTTTGCAAGCCTGGCTTTCGCTTACAACTCCATACTGCAGTATCGAGGAAATTATCCGGAAAATTGATTGAAAATACCACCTAAAACCATGATACTTATTGTAATATTTACAATATGCAATTACATTTAATTAAATAATTACTATTAAATTAATTAAAAGAATATTTAGAAAAAGCATTGGCTAAAAAATGACACTGCCAGAATTGCAGTTAGTAAAAAATATTAAAATCAATGATTCTATTTTATTACAATTTGAGTTAAACTTAGTTGGGTGTTAAAATTAAATGCTTGCAACACAAATAAAAATAATACAACCTTCCAGATTTAGACCTTCCAGGTTTAAACCTGGAAGGTTTTAGAGAATCTGTCAAAATTTCAGGTGGATTGCAATTGAATTATTTACTTCAATTTCAATCCATTTTTAAGCCTGTTTTTATAAACTTTTGAATCGAGATTTAATAGCATCGGATGCTAATTTTGATGCAAGAATTAAATCACGCAATTCGGTCATTTCTTTTTTGGATAATACATCATACTTCATTTTATCGATAGCATTCTTTTTTACTGCCCACATATTTATATTGGCATCCAATTCAATAAGATGTAGAATTTCTGTTTCAAACATTTCGTTGCGGTCGTTTAAGCCAGGACCTCTGCGTTTTAACATTACCTGAATAAAAGGCAATCGCACATCATCAGAATCTGCTTTGGATAGAGTTTTTGCCACACCATAATTCAAAGCTGCTTCGGCATCCAAAATACCACAACCAAAATATTTTTTATTAGCTTCGACAAATTTTGCGGATTCTAATATAGCCATTCTTGCTGCTTCAGCCCGCATCCACGGTTTAGCAAATTTGTAATTGTTAAATTTTTCCAAAAACAACGCAGCGGTTGCAGCTACTTGTGGTGTTGCTGAAGAAGTACCTCCTCCCCCTTTACCAAAGCCATCACCTCTAACTTTCATAGTTGCCCACGGTACATTTGGTGTGTATGCAGCAACGGCAGTATGCATTACCGAATCTGGCCCCCAATTACCCATCATTACTTTATGTCCGTATTTTTTATTGTAATAAGGTGTATTATTATACGTAACGCCACATGCTGTAATTACCCTGTTAAATCGCGAAGGATAAATTACATGATGCGTTGGCAAACCACCACCGAAATTATTTCCGGCAGCACTCACTACAACCATACCTGCATCATAAGCCTGATTAACTTTTTCTGCCCATAGTTTAGACGCAAGTCCGCCCATTGACATAGTTACTACATCACATTTTAATTGCATGGCCATTTCAAGTGCTTGAGCAAATTCTACTGCTTTCAATAATATAACTGAATCGGAAATTCGGAATGGGATTACTTCTGCAAATGGTGCTCCCCCCATATAATCATTCCAATCGGGACTTAAATCAACTTTATTACCTGCTAAAATTGCCATCGTTGCCGTTCCATGTCCCGGTTGATTTTTTATACTGGTATTATTTTTATCTGTAGGCAATCCTCCCTCAATAAAATTATACCCTAATTCTGGTTTAAGGTATAAAGGTTTTGATTCATGATTATCTCCGTCATATCCGGTATCAAAATGGGCGATTCTTATTTTAGTGCCGGTTTTTCCAGGATCATCATGTCTGATCTTTTTTAAATTTGATTTATCTAAATACCAGGCAAATTCGTTTGATTTTGGTTGTGCCCATTCCGATAAATAATCACCATGATGTTTTCCTTTGCTGCCGGCTCGTTTTTTAGTTACATCAAAAGGATTGATATACAACTTGTCAGGTTCGGCATACGTAATTACATCTTTCCCTGCCTTTGATACCACTTCGTGTGCTGCATCCCAATTATTCTGATTCTCTTTGGTTGTATACACATTCCATTTTGCTTGTTCAGGTTCACTCCCACGCAGTTTTTTTCCTTCAAAAATGGGTGTTAACGGCAAACCAGTTTTTTCCAACGATTTAACTGTTTTACCTCTCGTGGCACTTGAAGCACCACTCAATTCAACTATGATGTTTTCGTTTTTCATATTTATTTTTTTTAAGGTGATTTAATCTTCAACAAAAATGCCTGAAAGTTTTTGATGTACAGTTTCCAACACAACTATTTTATCTTTTTGTGTCACAGGTGCTTCTTTCATCATTTCTACAATAAAATTAATTTGTTCCAAAATAGCAACTGTTTTATAATAGGTTCCGCCATAGTCCCAACCTATTTTATAATGTTTCACAATTCCCTCCGCAATTTTTTCTTTTTTATCTGCAAGTTTGGTTGCCGCCAACAATTGATAAATTTCATACTCCGCTTCAGCGCTATGATACCTGAATAAATCTAATTTAATTTTTTTAGATTTTTTAGTATTATTAGCATCTTGAATAAATTGGGTAATTTCCTGTGGATTCACTTTTAATTTTATCTTATACCATTTCAATAATTCATAAATCGTTAACCAGTTATGCAATGGATAATAATCAGCACCCTGCCCGGCTTCGTATCGCACTCTAAAGGCTTTTTCATATAATGCTGCTGCTGCTTTCAATTTGTTAATTCTTTGCACACCTTTAAATAAATAAGCATGCTGTTTGGTAATACCAGCAATTAACAACAATGTATAAGCGTTTTCAGCAATGTTATTGATATTTTCAGCAATCTTATATGCCAATTTAATCCAATTTTCACCAGTTACTTTTTCCTCCTTAGTTTTACCTGTCTTCGCCTTTTCGACACCAATTTTCATGGCAATTTTTGAAAAACGGTAAAGGCTGTCTAATTTAAAATTCGCTGTGGCAATTTGATACAATTTCTCGTAATAAGTTAATGCAGTTGCCCATTCACCAATTGCATAATAACTGTCGGCAATGGCTTCCAATAACTGTACATCTTTAAACCATGATTTATCCAGTGATTCAACATGGGCATTAATTGCACTGACAACAGCCGTGCTTTTACTACGGGTAGAACGAGGGTCTGAACGTTGAATCAAATTATTCAATGCGACGATACATTCCTGTATATTGACATAATTATTGCTTTTTCCCGATTTACCGTGACTTAATGGGTCCAATTTATAAAATGGATCACCATAACACTGGTAGGCTCCCCAGGTATTATTACTAAAACGGTCATCTTCAAATATTTTTTGCCGTGCCGCCTGTACAGCCTCACCAAATTCACATCCGGTAAGCATCATATCATAAAATGTTTTTGCAAATTCTTCAGCAGCTGCGTCGTTTACTGCCCAACCGGCTGCAACCACGCATTTTACACCTATATTAATAAATTGGGTTCCTAAATTTGCTGCCAACTGATTCCATTGCACTTTTACCTGATGCGTACTTCCCAAAAAACAACAATTAATAAACACCAATTCCGGAATATAATCCAGCTGTGCAACTTCACTTGGTGTTATTCTGATATTATTATCTAATATCATCCCTGAATTTTTAGGATCTTCCAAATCAACATCTCCATGTCCTGCGAAATGCATTATTTTATACGGATTATTGTGCAGCGCACTTATCACTGCCATAAAATCTTTGTCGATTAATGCATTTACTTTATAACCACCTTGCTCTAAAACTTGTTGCACAGCCTGCGCTTCAGCACGTGCACCTTCCAGTTGCGTCCAACCTTCCGACACCTTGGGATCACCAATTACAAGCGCTGTGTTGCCCGCTACATGTAATACCGGTTTATGTGGTGATTCAACAATTAATTGCCTAATCATTCCTGAATTTACTGCAATAGGCTTGTTACCTTCTTTTACCGGATTGTACATTAACTCCCAGGGATATGCCGCTGTTTCAGCATCAACAATCAACAACAAATTTCGTTTCTCCTGAGTAAAATCTTTAATACTATTTGGCACCAATAAATTAAATAATAATTTCGATAACCCCAACTCGATATTTTGTTGATGGATGGCAGCATCAATAATTTTATCGATTAAAATTCGCTGCGTATATACCAGCATTTCTTCCACTTTAGCGCCGTTGTTTAACAAAACATAACGCAACTGTTTATTAACAGATTTTTCGTTATTGATAGTCAATATTTGTAAACGATACCACCATTCACTCGTTGAGTTATCAAATAATCGTTTTTGAAAACCGGGAGCCTGATCAATTTCCACTTTTGTTTGAACAAAATTTTCGGGTGTTTCATTAATAATGGTATTGTTAATGAATTTAGCAGCCATCATTACTCTGTCCTCATACAATTCTATAAATTGAATTTTTGTAATAAATGGAACAGCACCATTATTTATTTTTTTGATACGACGATTCGCACGGGAAATACCATCAATAATACTTCTGATAGAAGTTTTGATGGATATACCGGCATAACCTGAACCAATCAACAAAGTAGAAATGCCAATCTGATGAATTTTTTTATCTGCATTCGCATACCTAAATGCCAAATTCACAGCGCCGTGAGCAACTGATGCTGCTAACGATTCTCCCGAAAGTTCTCCTGAACTTCCCAGTCCAACTACCACAGCTCCCTGAAATCCTTTACCTTCCTTTAACAAAACTGCTGATGTTTCTACTTCACCGGGATAAATGCCCGCCAAATGCATTTCTAATAAACGCCTGTCCATGTGTTTGTCTACAGCTTTTTCAGAACTTACAATACCATCACCTTCAAAATGACCAACAATTAAAGGATATTCTGCAAAACCTAAATCTCCATGTGTGAGTTTAACATCCAATTTTTGTATTACTGCTTCACTTTCAAATTCCAACTCCTGTTCATCGCGGGTTACCACAATTTTATTTTTATAATATCCACGTGTATTTTCGAGATAAGCAGTGACAGAAAATGAAGGTGACCGGAAATTCAATCCATTTGGTAAAACACTAAATTCAATAATATTCTCCACACCTTTCAATGCGGCATATAAAGGATTGCGGGTTTGATTGTTGTAATAATAATTAAAGTGACTAACAGCACCACTTTTGTGATAAATATATTGCGTGTTTTTACGTTTATACCCGCAGAACATAGAATTGGTATTTACAATAAAATCATGTTCTGTGCGATAATAAATGTCAGATAACAATACGGCCATTGCACGGAAAATTTTTGAGCGCTCAGTATCTCCGGCAATTATTTTCAAAGTATGGTCCACCTCTACATCAGCCCCATTTAACGCCTTAATAAAAGGACTTTCCGGCATCATAGCTTCTAATCCCGGCATTTGTGAGCAATCAGCTTTTGCGTTAATCAAATTGAGTAATGCTGTTGAAATTGCTTCATAAATAGGGTTACCACCAATGCCCGGAATTAACTTTATTGCATTCAGTACAATCAGAAAAAATTTATCTAATCGACCTGAGGCTAATATAGTTCCATTTGCAGGACAAGCTATTCGATTATAATCCAGTATCTCAATTTTTTTTGTTTTACCAAATTGAATAAGTTGTTCCACATTTTTTACATCATCAGCTCTGTCTTTAGCAGCAGCTAACTGCATTTTAAGGGTATCCAACATCACCGGGAAGTCCTTGTAATAGGCTGTAGCGAAAATTAATTCCCCAATCAAACCACCGCGTGATGAGGTAACTAAATGCAGTTTAAATGTATCAGGAAACAAGGCTATTAATTCAACTGCATTATCTAAAGGGCTTTTGCTTATGGTATGATGCTGATAAGCATAAATGCGTTTACCAAACCGTTTTTGCACTTCAAGCCAATCGGCATCTCCTTCTGGAGTTAATTTACCGTAGGTCATTTCCACATTGGCTGCCGTGCCATGTATAAAAATTAAATTGGGCTCGGTATCGGATAATTGTGTTGCGCTTTTAATCTGTTCCTTTAAAGCATTTTTTAATAAACGTTCCGCGCGGAATAAACCCGGATTTTCCACTAATTTTTTATCGACAATTTCTACCAAGCCATTAATAATTTTTATTTCCTTAATAGCTCTTTTAAATGCCCATTTAATGATGGAACGCAAATTAATCACATTACCAATTCCTCTTTCTTCTGTTGGGAAAATAATAGATGCATTAAGTTCAAACACATCGCCGGATTTATTATTTGCTGCGCGTGTTCTATTTGCAGTAGATGCAAATTTCCCTAATAATTCTTCACCCGTTAATACCCAGGTAACATTATCAGTTGTCTCTACTTCAAAAACATCGTCTGCCTCAATATCAAGCTCATGTTGCAAAGCACCAATCTCTCTGTCATTTGCCAATAAAATTTGTTTCTCCGGATAGGCGCCGGCTACATTTAATTCCGGGTCAATTTTACGTGTCAGTTCTGTAAATGCTCTACCCTTTACCAATAACGTTGCCATAGTGAATATTTTGTTGTGATGTAATTACTCAAATGTTAAAATGCGCTGTTTTAATTTACTACTAAATTAAGACCTGCGAGCCAAATTCCATTCACGGAAAACCGTGAATTTGAAAAATAATTATACTGCCCTTTGGTGAATGTAATCATAACTTTTAACATCAATTAATATGACAGTAACATATGTTGCAGGTATGACCTACATCATTGTTTCCAGGCCGTTTGAGAGATAATTTGCCTTATAAATCAAGGTTATGAAAAATCGACTTTACCTATTGTTTTCAGGAATTTTATGTGCCCAATTTCTTATAGCACAGGAAATTGCGCCGGTTATCGACTGGCAAAAAGTGTATGGGGGTAGCAATGTGGACTTTATCCGTGATTTTATTGCTATTCCTGACGGATATGTCGGCGTTGGATATTCCGGTTCAACAGATGGAGATTTGCCACCTGAAATTGGCGGATATTATGATGCATGGATGATAAAACTTGATGCGAACGGCAATGTCATATGGTCTAAAACATATGGAGGATCCGAGAATGATGTATTTGAATCGGTGGTGCAGGCAAATGACGGTGGTTATATTGTTTTAGGCGTTACAGCCTCTGCAGATGGTGATTTAAGTACACCGATTGGGAACAACGATTTTTGGGTAACTAAAGTGGATAGCAATGGCAACTTAGTCTGGTCTTCGGTTTTTGGTGGAACTGCAGCTGAAAACGCCTATGATATTATTGCTTTGCAAGATGGCAATTATTTAGCAGTTGGCAGTACTAATTCAATTGATGTAGATGCAATTACTTCACATGGACCGGCTGAGGTTTCTGATATATTAGTCGTAAAATTAAATGGCTCAGGCGGGAAAATCTGGTCCAAATGTTATGGCGGCACTTTAAGCGAATCGGGACATGAAGCATTAGAAACTAATTATGCTAAAATAATTATAGTTGGCTATGCAAGTTCAAGTAATGGTGACATAACTGAAGTGAAAGGTGCTATGGATGCATGGGTGATAAAAATAGATGGTGATGATGGTGCTTTATATTGGGAAACTACTATAGGCAGATGGAATAATGATATTGCAGAAAGTATTTGTAAAACTCCGGGAGGCGATTTTTTAGTTGCCGGCAGAAGTAATTCATCATTCCCGGGTAATCACGGTGAAATTGATGTATTTGTTTCCAGATTAACAGCTTTAGGTGAAATAAAATATACAAAAGTGTATGGAGGAAATAATAATGATGTTGCCGATAAAATTGTTGCTGATAACGAAGGCAATTATATCGTAACCGGATACACTGAATCTATTACTTCAGGGGATGTTTCTGGCAAACACAAAGGTACAGATGTGTGGATGTTTAATATGGATTTAGCCGGTCATCTGATGTGGCAACATTGTTATGGTGGTAACCGTAATGAAAAAGCCTATGAAAGTCTAGTATTAGCAGATGGCAGTATTGTTTTTTTGGCACAAACAAATTCCTTTAATGGAGATGTGGGTTATAATTTAGGTGATTATGATACCTGGATAGTTAAAACAGAACCCACAACAATGCGAATGCAACAATCTGCTGTAGAAGAAATAAATATTTCGCCAAATCCTTCATCCTATATGTTAAACGTTTGTGCTAATTATGCCGACATTAAAACAATAACAATATATACTGCCCAAGGCAAACAGGTATGGTATTCACAAACATCAGAAGCACAATTAAAAATTCCGGTATTTAATTTGCCGGCAGGCATGTATTATGTGCAGGTAAGTGCATGCAACCATAAAACAATTATTAAACAAATTATTATTGAGCATTAAATAAGGGGCAGGAATTTTTTTCCTGCCTTACTTTTTATTTACGTTTTAATATATAAAACTGATAAGGTGATAAGGTAATATTATCGTCGAGAATTAATGTGTTTGCATTCATAACATCTTCATACTCACCTTGTAATGTCGCATCAACCGGTGCATTTTGATTGCTGTTTCGGGTATTTACAATCACCACCATATTTTCATCGTTTAATTGTTTTTTAAAGATGGCAACTGTAGCTGTGCTAAAGGTTTCAGGCAAAGCATATCGCAGCGCCGAATAGGTATTATAATTTTTTAACAGGTCCTTATAGGTTTGATAAATATCCGGATTAATTGTCCAATTAAGCGCTCCGTTATAGGCAGAAGCACTTGAAATACCTACCTCCTGTCCGCAATAAACCAAGGGAACACCCTGTAAATAAAAGGCAATAACAGCAGCGGCCAATGCAGCATCCTGACTACCATAAGCTGTAGCCGGTGGTGCGATATTAGTTTCATCGTGATTTGTAGTAAAACGTAATTTTTTACTGCCATCAGGAACAGAAATATATTCAGCAGTATTGGTAGAAAAGATAGTACTTACATATCCTCCACCTGTAAAAACATTTTTCAGAGTGCCTAACATACTCCATGAAAAATTTAATTCAAAACCTGCAGTAAAATGATCTGCACGTGCGCCTTCAGCTAATAAAATTAAATCACGTTCTGTATTTTCATTTAGCGATGTAATTGCCTGTTGCCAAAAATCAAAAGGTACATAATCAGCAGCATCGCATCTAAATCCGTCAATATTCGCATTGTCAATCCAGTATTGCATTGCATCTATCATGGCAAGACGCATATCTGCATTCGTAAAATTCAGATCAGCTACATCATACCATGTTGTCCCTAAAGGGCTAATAATATTGCCACTTGCATCTTCTGAATACCAACCATCATTTGTTATCCAGGCATTATCCCATGAAGTATGATTGGCAACCCAATCAAGTATAACGGCAATACCTCGTGCATGAGCCTCTTCAACCAATAATTGTAAATCAGCAAAAGTTCCCAATTCCGGATTTACTGCTTTATAATCTTTGATACAATATGGTGAACCGAATGCATTTAATTCCCCTAACTCAAAAATTGGCATAAGCCAAATGGTATTAATACCTAGTTCTTTAATGATGTCCAAACGGGCTATAACGCCATTAATATCGCGGGTGGTACTCATTGCCGGAATGTTAACTTCATACATAACAATGTCTGAAGTGGGTACCGGAGTAAACGCTGTTATTTCCTCAACCTTTTCTTTTTTACAGGCAACTAATAAACTAAAAATTAGGGCACATGCAAACAAGCAATTTTGGATAGTTCTGAACATTTGTTAAAGATATAAATTATTACCGGTAATTCAACCATTTTTCAGCATCCTTTCTAATTAGGGTTATCATAGGAAGCGAAATATTTGGGCATTGTCCAATTATCATCAATTTAAATATTGGATATTTTACAGTAGTTGACAATGTTTTAACCGGCAACTCCAACTTCTCCAATTTATAAATACTACCGGACATTTTCAAAATGAGCCTGTGAATTTCCAGTTGTAATTAGTCGGAAAAGGGAAAGTTGTATGATTTTATTGAGATTCTGGTCAAATAAAGGCTTATTGTTGATTTATACATAGCGAATTACTGAATTTTCAAACCTCGAACCTTCGCTAGACTAAGGATAAAGGCCGAAACCCTCATTTGCTTGAAATTATCTTTTATCAACCATTTATGCAAAATTGATAAATATAATGCCTCCGCACTTTTCTTTCCAAAATCATTAATCAAAACATATTTTATCGCATCCCAACAATGCATTAGCAGCTTATATTTCCCATAAAATTTGAACTAAATTATTGGATGTGTGAATAATATAACAAAGGAGGAGAGTTGTGTAACACAATAAATACAACTCATGCTCATCTTTGCAATTAATAGCTATAGGTGTTTTTCGTTGATACTCAATTTAATATGGATTTAAAACCCTTAACAAAAGCCAGGCATTAAAATAACACTTCTAACAACTTAGCTTAAATATATAGGTTTAATAAAAATATATGAAAAATTTTAAGATATTGATACTAATAATTTGCTTAACCGTTGCGCTATTTAATGTGCAAGGACAACCGGCAAATTATTTCACCGTAGATGCTGAAGGTTGGACTGCGCAGGCTGAAGGTTTGGGCATTGACCCAATTGCTTCATGGGCAGCTTTAAACGGCAATCCAATGGGTTGTTATAAAGGGACAGACAATGCTTCCGGCACCTTTTATTTTAATAGTTCTATAGCCTATGGCACCGATTTATCTCCATTTTATGGTGCACAATTATTTTTCGACCTAAAACAAAATGCCAATACTTTTCAAACCAATGAACCTGATGTTATGATTTGTAAAGCAGACGGCACAAAAATAGTGTATAATACTAGTGCTAATCCCGGGACTTCCTGGACTACTTATGCTGTTCCATTATTGGAAACGGGATGGAAATACAATTCGTTAGCTGGTTTGCCGGTCACCTACAGCGATATGTTAACTTTTTTGGAATTTGTAGCAGTAATTAAAATAAGAGGCGATTATTCTTCTATTACCACAGAAACAAATTGGCTGGATAATGTTAAAATAATTAACCCTATTTTATTACCTATTACATTAATTAGTTTTTCAGGCATTCAGAATAATAATACACAGTCAGAATTGGAATGGTTAACCTCATCAGAATTAAATTGTAATTATTTTCAAATTGAAAAAAGTGTAAATGGTGGTGCAAATTACGACTCCATAGGAAGTCAACGTGCGGTAGGAAATTCGAATGAGATTACAAGTTATAAATTTATAGATCATCTGTTTAGTAATAGCGCTTATTATCGTTTAAAAACGGTTGATACCGATTACACTAATAGGTATTCCGATCAAATATATGTTGAACACTTACTAGCGCCTTTAGCCATTAGTGTTTATCCGAACCCCTCGAATGGAATGATACATTTAATGAATGAAAACGGATTTGAATTAGCTGCTAAAATATCCGTTTTTGATATTCAACAAAACTTAGTTTATACAACTAGTGTTCAAACGATTTGTAACCAAATCACATTACCATTAACAAATCTCACTAGCGGAATATATTTTATTTCGGTTAAAAGTGATAATCAAATTACGACATACAGCGCACAAATACTTTAACATCAACAATCCTTTTTTACCTGGTATTAATTTTAATTATCAGGAACCAATTCAAATCAACTAAAATGCATAAATTACTACCTATTTTATTACCGATATTGTCGTTATTGGTAATGACTTCTACCAATGCTCAAGTATATGAGTATACCAATGACCCAATTGGTTTCCCATCTTATCATAACCCCAATTTTTACGCCGAACGGTTATTACGTTCAAATGAAGCCGCCGGTGCAGGCGATGCATGTGACATTGGTTTTAGTACCAAACACTTTTCTACTGAGGCTGTGTTTGAAGATAATATAGCAGGCGTTGTTTTAAAATTAATCCCAGATTCATTAGTAACATTAAATATTTCCTCTATTTCTGCAGCATTCCGTATAACAGAAAAAGGACCAATTTATGCCAGATACTCTTATAGTTTAGACTCCGGAGTTACATGGGTAAACCAGGGTTCTGATATCACTCCTATTATTAATGATTGTGGTGGAAGTACTATTAATGGTACTTGGGATATGGATGATTTCAGTTCGACTGAATTAATCTTAATAAAAATTTCTGGTTATAACGCATTAGATTCTGTTGGCCGGTTAAATATCACAACGATGAATATTTATGGAACAGTTGATATAATTGATGAAGATGGAGATGGATACGGTATTTATATTGACTGCGATGATACCAATCCGCTTATAAATCCGGGTGCAACTGAATTATGCAATGATATAGATGAAGATTGCGATGGTATTAGTGATGAATTATCTTCCACAATTACACCAACAGGAATTATTAATATATGCAAACATGATTTTGTAGAATTATACGCGCCATCTGGTTACACCTCATACCAGTGGTTAAAAAACGGTTATATTGTACCAGGTGCAACCGATTCAATATTATCAACAGAAAAACCGGGTTATTATCAGGTTGTAATTGAAGATGGTGTTTGCACAGATACTTCTTTGGTTCAAGCAGTTGCTGTAAAAGAAAATCCATTTGCAAATATTTATTCACCTGATGGCATTGATTTATGTCTTGATGATACTTTAAAAATTAAGGCTAGTTATGGCGCAACATACACATGGCAATGGTATAAGGACGGCATAGCCATACCATTCGAAAATTTTTACAAAATGCAGGTGGTTGAAACCGGCGCCTATTACTGTAATATCGTTACGTTTTACGGATGTTCACGCGTTACAGATACGCTCAACATTGTTAAAACATGTAAATTAAGTGAAGAAACTAATTCAAATTTCCAAATTTACCCAAATCCTGTTGTCAATAATTTAAATGTGAACATCACTATAAAATCAACAGAAGAAACAGAAGCTTCATTACAAATTATAAATTTGGAAGGAGTAGTTGTAAACAATTACTTTTACCCAATGAATAATGGCACCCTCCGTGTTAATTTACCTGTAACACATTTACAACCAGGTGTATATATTATCAAAGCTTATATTAATAAAGAAATAATAAGTAAAATATTTGTTGTATCTTAAACATTATTTAGTGATATTAATGGTTTTAAATAATGAACTAAATGCTGATTAATTCCCATTAAAACACACATGGATTTAGATAAACTAAGTATCCGACAAAGCGCAATAAAATGTTAATATTTGGATGCTTTTAATACGATAAATGAGGATACCTAAAAGGAACAGAAAGAACCTGAAAATCGCTATTTTAACGATAAGTATAGCACTTGCCATCTATATTACAACTGCAGTTTTGTTGCTCACAATATTTAAGGACAAAATTCAGGAGCAGGTAACTGCAACAATAAATGATAACATCAATGGTGAAGTAAAAATTGGGTCGTTTAGTATAAATATTCTTTCCAATTTCCCCAATGCCTCGTTTACGATCAAAGATTTCCAAATCGCCAATCAGGCAACCAATTTAAATAAAAATGAAATTATTAATGTAAAATATATTTATTTACATATCAATCTTATTAAACTCATTACCGGCAAAGTAGAGCTTAAACGCATTATTGTAAAAAATTCATCTATACATATTTACAGATTGACCAACGGACTAAAAAATACAGATGGTTTAATAAAAAGGTCAGAAGATAAGGGGGAAAACAACATAAATTCGACCTTAAACAAATTAAATATAACTGTATCGGACGTCAACATTATTTATGAAGACACGATAGTTGCATGTAACTTTTTTGATTTTACCATTACCCATGCAGATGTTCAAATTAACTCCTCTACTACCGGATTTTACGTAAGTAGCAAAAACACTATTGCCACTCACCAAATCATTTTTAACAAAGACAGAGGCTCTGCATTGCAAGATAGAAAACTTCAAATGCAAATGATGTTGGATTGGAATACAAAAACGCAGACCTACACCATTTTACCAACACGAGTTAAAGATAAAAACGAATCATTTACATTATTAGGTAGCATTAGTTTGCAGGAAACCAAAGCTCTAAAACTAATTATTTACAATCATAGCATCACCTTGCAAAATGCGGTTGTATTAGCGACCCCCTACGCAAGAGAAAAACTTACAGGTTTCGACTTTGAGGACCCCATGAGCGCACAAATGGTTGTTAAAAGTAATTTAATACCCAATTTACCGCCGGACATCGATATTTATTTCAATTCTTCAAACAATACATTCTCAGGCAAAAACAAGAAACTAAATAATATCGATTTTTCCGGGCATTATATGAATCATTTGAACGATACTTTATTCAACGATGAAACAAATAATGCTGTGTTTTTTGATACAATTTCCGGTTATTATGAAGGCATTCCTTTTAATGGAAAGTTTACATTAAACGATTTCAACAATCCT
>DAORKJ010000055.1:0-3267 GCA_035439505.1 Chitinophagales bacterium | reverse complement strand
AACAATTTTCCACCCCCCAAAGAAAAACCTGCAAAACGCTCAAAACAAAACACCATTACGCAAAATACCGAATTATTATTAAATAGTTTGAAAGCCGACATATCATTAAAGGCCAATCAAATAATTTACAAAAATTTATTAATGAGCAACGCCAGCGGTATTTTTACTATTAACAATAATAGTATACATTGCCGTGAGGCCTCAGGTTATATTTCTGACGGGAAAGCAATTTTATCCGGCAATCTAAATAATTTAGGCAATTCGACAATGCCTTTTGATTTACAAGTCCAATTAAGCAATATTGACATTGAAAAAATATTCAAGGGCTTAAATAATTTTAACCAAAACGCCGTAACATCTGAAGTTATAGATGGAAAGGTATCGGCTACAATTTCACTAAGTGGCAACCTCAATAAACAATTCCAACCTGTTATACCTACATTAAATGGAAATGTTGATATTAAGGTCAAGAATGGAGCTTTACATAACTTACAAGCATTACAGGAAATTACCACAGTAATTTTTAAAAATAAAGATTTGCAGGATATTCAATTTGCGACCATTAATCATAAATCTAAAGTAAAAAATGGGGATGTTCTGGTAGAAGAAATGAACATAAATAGCAGTTTAATCATCTTCATGATTGAAGGAACCTATAGCTTTGATGACAATACAGAACTCTACTTTAAAATTCCATTAAAAAGTTTAAAAAATGCCGACGAAAAATACCTGGAACCAAACAAGGTAAAGGATGAAAAAACGGGTATTTCCCTATTATTTAAACTCACCAAAACAGATGGCAAGGCCAAAATTACTCCAGTGTTATTTAAACGCGAGAAAAACCAAAAGCAGGAATAATATAACTATTAAATGAAATAGTATAACATTTACCTTTTAAAAAGTGGTTACTTTATAAAAGTGATGTTTCATCATTTGTTTTCGTTACGACCCTTTCAAACTGTATCGATTCAATTCATGTTGCTTTAATCTTTATGTCAGATAAAACAAAAAAATTCTTTATTTCAGCTAAAGCCGATGCTTTTTTTATTGGTATTACTTCAGCGGTGCAGTTTGTTAAACGATATTTTTACGAGGCTTTTAGAGGTCCATGGGAATTTGCCGAGCTAAAAAAGCAATGTTATTTAATGGGCATCAAGTCGTTACCACTCATTACTTTAACCGGATTTGTAACAGGCGTAGTTTTTACGAAGCAGTCGCGACCATCCCTACAAGAATTAGGTGCTGTTTCATGGTTACCATCATTAATTGCTATTGCCTTAATACGCGCATTAGCACCACTTATTACTTCGTTAATTTCCGCAGGTAAAATTGGATCAAATATAGGTGCACAACTGGGTTCAATGCGCGTAACAGAGCAAATAGACGCCATAAATGTATCGGGAGTAAACGCATTTAAATATTTAGTAGTAACTCGTGTAACAGCATCTACCATAATGATTCCATTATTGATGATGTACTTTGCGTTCATAGGATTGTTTGGTTCTTTTATCAATGTATATATGGGTGAAAACACCAGTTTTATATCCTATTTTCAGGAAGCATTTTCACCAATATCTTTTTTAGATGTATTTACCGGTTTATTTAAATCAATATTATATGGATTTACAATTGGTATAGTTGGAAGTTATAAAGGGTATAATGCTTCCAAAGGCACTGAGGGTGTTGGTAAAGCAGCGAATCAGGCTGTAGTAATTTCAATGTTTCTCATATTTATCGAAGAAATAATCGTTGTGCAGCTTTCGGCCTGGATACGATTATCTTTAAATTAATTGCTATGACTTCTGTAGAAAATGCAACTATCAACATCAAGGGATTATCAAAATCATTTGGCAATTTACATGTGTTGTCAAATATTGATTTAATACTTAATAAAGGTGAACACATAGCAATTTTAGGAAAATCTGGGAGTGGGAAATCAGTTTTAATTAAAATTATAGCCGGATTATTATTGCCTGATACAGGAACAGTATTAACCTTAGGTCAAAATATTGCTACTATCACTGAAAAAGAAAAACGCAACTTGCGTTTAAAAATTGGATTTTCATTTCAAAACAGTGCATTGTACGACAGTATGACTGTAAGAGAAAATATTGAATTTCCGCTAGTCCGCAAAGATAAACATCTTACACAGTTGGAAATAAACAAGCAGGTTGATGCAGTGTTGGATGCTGTGGGTTTAAGAGTTACCGCAGAGCAAATGCCTTCTGAACTTTCCGGAGGGCAAAGAAAACGAATTGGTATCGCTCGAACATTAATTCTTGAACCTGAATTAATGTTATATGATGAACCTACTGCAGGGTTAGACCCTATTACGTGTATAGAAATAAACAATCTTATAATTGAATTGCAAAAACGTTACAATTCAAGTGCAATAATTATTACTCACGACCTTACCTGTGCAAAAACTACGGCAAACAAAGTTGTTGTTTTGCTGGAAGGGCAATTTGTAAGGCAAGGTACATTTAAAGAAGTATTTGAAACTGACATTCAAATAGTAAAACAATTTTACGATTACAATTTTATTATATAATATGGGAGATAATAACAAACACAATGCAAAACTGGGCCTTTTTATTACCATTGGACTAGTGATTTTTATAGTTGGTATTCTGGCAATAGGAAACATCAATAACGCGTTTAAAAAATCAATTCAGGTATTTGCTGTATTCGAAGAAGTAAACGGATTACAGGTGGGAGATAATGTATGGCTTTCCGGAGTGAAGGTGGGTACCGTAAAAGATATGCAATTCTTAAGCAATTCAGACGTATTGGTAAATATCAATATTGAGCAAAAAATTCAGCAATACATACCCAAAAACGCATTAGCTAAAATTAGTTCTGATGGACTAATTGGCAACAAATTAATTGTTATCTATTCTGGTGATTTGCAATCAGGAATGCTCCAATCGGACGACACTTTACATGTGGAAAGCAGTATCACTAATGAGGACATGATGGCTACATTACAACAAAACAATACCAACCTCTTGGCTATAACCTCAGATTTTAAAAATATAAGTAAACAAATTTTAGAAGGAAAAGGAACAGTTGGAAAACTATTAACCGATGATCAGCTTTATACCAAACTTTCAAGTGCCATGACTGAGATAAATACCACAGCAGCTAAATTAAATTCTGTGAGTGGTTCATTGGAGCAATTTACCCAACAACTAAACAAACCCGGTAACCTTGCAAATACTATCGTCACAGACACCGCCATATTTAAAGATGTTGAATTGATGGTAT
>DAORKJ010000054.1:0-25053 GCA_035439505.1 Chitinophagales bacterium | reverse complement strand
ACGACCCGTTCGGGATGTTGTTGGAAGGAAGAAATTTTGAAGCTGACTATCGATTTGGGTTCCAAAATCAGGAAGTGGATGAAGAATTTTGGGGTGGTGCAGTTTCGTTTAAATATAGAGTTGAGGATGCAAGGCTTGGAAGGTTTTTTGCAGTAGATCCTCTTTCAAATTCTTACCCGTGGAATAGTCCATATGCCTTTTGTGAAAATAAAGTTGGATTGGGTATAGAATTAGAAGGCGCTGAATTACAGGAACTTAACAGTTCATTTTTCAATATGAAAGGATCCGGTGGATTTACGGGATTAGGGTATGGCGTTAATGGCCCCGTATTGTGTAAACCAACTGCTTATGAAATTGCAATAGTAAATAGAAATGTTCCCGAGCCCCTAAAATATGCTGACGGAACTCTGAGATTTTCTGTAGGGAGCTTAGATATGACACCGACAGGAGGAAGCTTGGCTGCAGAAAATCCTTATGGAGTAATAACTTCACAATCAGATTACCATTCTCCAGATTGGTCTTGGAACCAATACAATGTTGAAAATGCTTTAAGCATAAGTGACCAGGGAGTATATCCACATTATAATCAACCTAAAAATTACCCTAACTCCGGATTTTATATGAGTGTGGATGCAGATATCGAAGCAGGATTAAATCAATCAACGTCTCCTAAAGTTTACGGTAAAGTTTACAATAGTTCTGGTTTAGGAAATGCACCTCAAGAGTTTGGAAGCTGGGTTAAAATGTATCAATCAATACCAATTTGGTTAGCAATTGGTGATTTGGGAAACAATAAAAGGAATTTTAATATAGCAATTAATTTGGTAGATAATTACATTGCTTTAAATACTACTGATATTCTTGCCACTCTAAATATTAGTAATATCCCAGGGGCGTTTAGAGCCAATATGATAAATTATGTAATGGACGGGACACTACCCAAAATAACAGATGAAACAGGTAAGGTGAATTCTGATCAATTGAGGTGGAATTTATATTATCAATATTATGGTGGACAAGCGCTCAGAGGTCTATGGAAGCAAGAGTCAGTGGACAAATATAATAAGGAGGGTAATTTATGGGAGGGTAATTAATACTTAATGATTTTATGAAAATAATTTATACTTTCATTTTTTGTAGTTTTATTTTATTTATTTCTTGCGATGAAAAGAAGCGCGATAGGCTAACAACTGCAGGCAAATTGATTCAATATCTTGACAATTCAAATGTTGAGGCTATTGATAGTTTAATAACAAGTAATCGCACTTTTGATAGGCCTGATATTGAGCGATTAACTCATGACTGCCTATATTTTAATCAACTTCAAATAGCCGTTAATTACAGAAATTTAAAATATACCTATATCGAAAATGATAAAGATTTTGTCTATCCATTTAAGGTTATTGTTCCTCTCTTTGAAGGCATAGACACCATTGGAAACAGAAGAATAACAAAAGTAACGCTCGAAGTTAATTTTGGACCTGAGTGGGTGCACGATGCACATCATATTGCGGGATATTATATTAATGATGAGTTTGACTTCATTAAATCTGTTGATACATTGAGGAGACCTAATTCTAATAATTTCCAACTAAAAAACCCTGATGGTGATTAAAAACTAAAAATTGCTTAGTTTATAAATGCATGAGAACTATGACTGACAAGATTGGGTATTCACTAGTAATAATTGGCTTCTTTGCGATGATTTTCAAATATGGCAACTATATACTCTATGAAACAATTTATTTGATAAATGGAAATGTTGTATATACAGAAATTGTATCCAAAGAAATAATAAATGAAAAATATATTTACCATTTTATAATACAGGGCGAAAATGCAATTAATTATTTATCACTACCAACTTATAAGGAATACAACTTGGAAGAGATTGTTAAAGTAAGAACTGTTCCATTGTTTGAAAAAGTATTCTTAGGTGAATTTGTATTGGTTTCCTACTTGTTAGGAATATTATTGCTCGTTTTCGGCTTTGTAATTTCAACTTTATCGTTTTGGATGATCACCGGGATTGAAAATAAGTTTACTTTAAGAATAAAGAGTTCAAAAAGGTAACAATTGTTATTTTGCTTTGTAAGTATAAGCAATCCGAATAATTAAAAAAGTTGAAAGTTATGTTTCAGATCGACTGCATAAAATAGACTTACTTCTATTGTTTGAAAATTTTCATTTATTTCCGAGCTGGGTTTTGCCGGATTTGTTTATTTTTAGGGGCGGCAAGCCCCATGCTAGGACTTTGAGTGAAACCATGCCACGAAAAAAATAATTATAATAACTATTGAAATAATCGATGTGCGTATGAAAAAAATG
Organism: Chitinophagales bacterium; assembly: GCA_035439505.1. GTDB lineage: Bacteria > Bacteroidota > Bacteroidia > Chitinophagales > BACL12 > UBA7236. The sequence goes on along the minus strand of DAORKJ010000054.1, from coordinate 22,725 downwards.
ATCTTACCTGTCGGGTTAATATTTTTAGTGCAATCATGTACATTGTTCTGCCATCTTGACGATAAGGCAGCCTATGAATATGTAAAAGAACTTAATACATCGATATTAAAGCCAAGCAGCTATTTATATCCAACGATAGAAGAAATAAATATGAAAAAAGAGGGTAGATATTACATCTTTAATGATACCATGTTAAGAATTTACCCTTTAACTAAAGTCGATACTTTATTTGAGCATTTTTATTTTAAAATAGGATGTGAATATGGCAAACCTTATATTGAAGATGGCTGGATTGAACAATTTGAATAATACCTATAAAAGGTACATACATATGCGATTTGCCAGCATAGTATTAATTTACCCAACAGTTTATACCCCAGCAGAAAACAACTGAATCATTTTCAAACACTTTTACTTCCATCCTACCCCATCACCCCCCATCTCAACTTCGCTGATTTAGCGCGCGAATTACTATTACATTCCTGAGCTGATGGACGGATAGGTTCTAAGGCTATTTCACTAAAAATACCATCGCGATAATAGGCTTGAAATGCTTTTTTTATGCGACGATCTTCGCCGGAGTGGAAGGATAAAATGGCTACTCTCCCACCCGGTTTTAAAGCATCGGGAAGTCGGGATAAAAATTTATCGAGCACGGTAAATTCGTCGTTGATTTCGATGCGTAATGCCTGGAAACAACGCTGACAAGTTTTTTTAATTTCGTCGTTGGAGGGGCGTTTGGGTAATGCGGTTAATGTGGTGGTGATAATATTTTTTAATTGGGTTGTAGTATTAATTAGAAAACCTTTTTTTATTGCAGTAGTAATAGCATTGGCAATTGCTGCTGCATGTGGTTCGTCGGCATTGGCGATAAATACATCTGTTAATTCTTCCACATCAACCGTTTTTAAATAAGCGGCTGCCGTTTTTCCGGCATAAGGATTTAATCGCAAATCCAAAGGACCTTCAATTTTAAATGAAAATCCTCTGTCGGGATTATCAATTTGCATGGAAGATACGCCTAAGTCGGCTAATACAAAATCGAGCTGACCGGCTTCTGCAACTATTTGGTCGATGCCGGCAAAATTCATTTTTCTTACAGATAACACTTCTTCTCCGTACCCTAAATTTTTTAATCGCTCAATGGTTTTTGTCAATTCAATACTATCTACATCGGTGGCAAATAAATGCCCACCGGGCGTCAAACATTTTAATAATTCCAGTGTATGTCCGCCATACCCTAAAGTGGCATCCAACCCTACCTGACCGGGTTGCACCTGCAAAAAATCTAAAATTTCCTGCACACAAATTGAGCGATGCATACCTGCAGGTGTTTTCCCTTGTTGCAATATTTTTTCTACTTCTTCGGCGTATTGTTCAGGATTTAATTCCTTGTATTTTTCCTTAAAAGTTTTGGGATGTGTTCCACTATATCTTATTCTACGGGTATGTTTTGGTTGCTCATCCATAAGGTAAATTTACGCGACAATTTTATTTACAGATAATTATTTCGAATAAAAGTGATATGATGCAGATTATGCCCAACTGTCATGTACCCCAAACCACGTGTGGTATAATTTACAGCGCCGGATTTACCTTTAAAATCGAGCATCACGGTGGTCATGTTGGAAAACAGACTAATAGTAGCATTTCGAACATGTTCATATTCTTTTAACAGGGTTTCCTTTTCCAAAAAATGGGGGGCAATATTAGCGATATACCTATTTTCGTCAAAAGCTGCCAAAGGTGTATCGTCTAATCTAGAAAAACGAAATGCACGATAAGTGTATACTCGTTCGCAATCTATTATATGCCTAACTACCTGCGCAATTGTCCATTTATTTTTTTGATACGCAAATTGCCATTGTTCCGGCGTAAGGGTGGAAATAAATGTGAGGGTTTGCTCCAAACTTTGTTGTAATGCATCAAGCAATCCGATTGCAGGAACCAGCTCAAAAAAATAAGCACAATAATCCGGTTCGTTTTGATAATCCGGTTTTCCGATAAATAACTGGCTCATTTTATAAAGTAATATAAATAGGTAAAAATTAATTACAACGATTATTCAACAATTGTATTTTCCTGTTTATTTAATATCTGCATTAAATCATGTTGCATTTGTGGAAATGAAGTCACCAAAACGGTATGTAAACCAATGCGATTAGCCGCTTCAATATTCGCCGGATGATCGTCGACAAAAACCGTTGCTTCCGGCGCCAGGTTTAAATAATCCAGTACCATGTGAAAACACTGTGGTTCAGGTTTGCGGCAACCCATTTCGTGTGAAGCAAATATTTTTTCAAAATATTGTAAGGTGTCGGCATAACGCACTTCCCATACCAATTTATGAATATGATTGGTATTTGAAAGTGCTACAACATGATATTGAGCGGACAATTCACGCAATAAATTATTGATACCATCAAAAATATCCAGGTAAATATTATTCCAACCGGCATCAAACTCTTCGTCCGTAATAGGTAAATGATATATTGTGCGCACGGCATCACGAAAAGCAGCATCGCTTAATTCACCGCGTTCATATTGTTCAAAAATGTCGTTGTAAACAAACCCATCCAATAATTCCTGATAATCTTTATTCGCTTTTTCGGCCCAATAGGCTATCACCTGCTCGTAGGACAGGTCGAATATTACTTTGCCTAAATCAAAAACTATTGCTTTTATTTTCGTCATTGTTAAAAGTGGAATTAGATGACAAATTAACAGCTTTTTGAGGGATTAGACAGGTTAAATTGTCCCCATGGGATTAATATGTCACATTTTTTTACTAAAAGTTCAATATTATCAATACTTACAGACTATTAAATGCCAATATTTAGCTTAATTGCCTGTCACATTTAAATAACCTCACCTATTAATTATAGAAGCAACCATTTGGGTAAATTCAGGGAATTCCTCAGGAGGAGGAATAATATTTTTTTGCAGGAGTTCGGCGTATTGTGTTTTAATATGTTTTAGTTCGGAAGGTTGTTTTAAATAGTCGCGATAATAATCGAGTAAAAAGTTCACTAGCGGATAAGGAGAAACGGAGCGGCGAATATTGCGATGAAGTCCGGCTGCAATATCAAATTGTTGTGTTTCCACTTGTAAAATCAATTGCATGAGTTTAGCATGCTCGAGAATATCTTCTCGTATACCATTTTTAGGAATGGATAATAATTTAATTATCATATCACCGGCCAATGACCATTCTCTTGCTGTGATAAATACAATGGTAATCATAGTATATTGAACTATCACACTATCTTTTTTGAGCATTAGCTGCTCTTCTAAACGAAGGGCTTCATCTTTTGCAATAGCGACTGCACTATGCCAATCGTTTTTACGGAGTGCAATCCACATGGTATGATGTGCAATGTAAACTTTTTGCCCGTCTGCTTCGCGTTTGTTATGTGTTTTTATTTGATGCAGCAATCCCACATGTTGCTCAGCTAGCGCAAGGTTATTAGTTGCTCTGCAAGCTTCCAATAAATTATTTACCACTGTCAAATAACTCAACGGACGAGTATTGGCAAAACCCGGTTCACGTTCAAACAAAGCCAGGTGTTGCAAACAACACTCCAGGTCTTTTGTTATATCGGTATTATAAACATGTTTAAAATGTAAAGCACTCCAAAACCAGTGTTTAGCTCTATTGCTTAATGCAGTGCTTTCTTCTAACATCAGGGGATGATTAAATAACGCATCAAAATCACGTAATTTATTGCTATCATTTAATGTTCTCCGAGTTGACGTAATGAGCACTTTAGATTTGCAATAAATATTATAAATAGCATTTACATTAATTAATTTTTTTATGGTGTTTTCTTCCTCTTCGGCAATGGCATCAAATGAAATGTTTTCTCTGGCTTCAAATTTAAATTCGGTGAGCAGATTGCGCTGCAGTGCATAAATATTAATTAATATAATAAAATTTTCCTGTTCTTCTGCCAGTTTTTGCGCGCGTTTCAACATTTTTTTAACCTGCGATAAACACCGTTTGCTCATGAGAAAACGAATGTCGAGCATAAGGAGTTGTAATGCGGTTTCAGCGGTTTCGGATTCGGCACTTAAACGGAAGGTGCGCAGTATAACTTCGTTTAAGTAATTTTTGGCTACAGATAATTGTTTAACAAAAGCCTCACCTTTAAATGCTGTTTTTATTATTTCATCTGTATAGGAATCGAGGGTATCGATATAATTAAATAGTTTCAAATAATTGGCGTTACCACCCTGTAGCGAAGCATATTGCCGGAAATATTTTTTATCTGCTTCCGAAAGCGATTTTACTAATACAAACAGGTCGTCCATAATATCAGGCTAAGATAAGGAATCTAAGTTTTCAGATTTTTATGGAGCGGTGAAAATTAATTGGCTCTTACACATCGCGTTAGGGGTTGCAACGGAAACCCCGCAATCCGCCTTTTCGGCGGAAGAGGAGTTGGAGTGGAAAACCCGCCCCTATAGTAGATTAATTATTTGCGGGGGCAAATAATTAATCACTATAGGGAACGCCCACATTTTTTTCAAATTTATTGAGCTCCCCCTATTGTGGTATTTTATGCGGTGGCTGTTCATTGGAATTTTGATATAGTTAAAGTGTATTATCAAAATTCTGTTTATGCAACACAAACCCTCACCCACTAAGCATTTGTGGCTTACGCTTGCAGCTATGTTTTGGCTTGGCAATTGTTTTGCCGGTTGGAGTCCTGACACAATTGCGGTAGTGGAGCAGCCTGCTGTCATTGACACGAGTGTGAACAATGGCATTGGTGCGGGCATTAACGGGGGATTACAATTGAGTAATGTTTTTTATCATACTTCGCTGGACACGGCCTATCGCTCGCCGTTATCGTATATTATTTCGGGGCAATTTAATTTGAGTTGGAAAAAAATTACTTTACCATTCAGTTTTATTTTAAGTGAGCAGGAAAGAAATTTTCGTCAACCTTTTAATCAGTTTGGTGCTAGTCCGCAATACAAATGGGTAACCATTCACGCGGGTTATCGCAATATTACTTTTTCGCCATACACTTTGGCAGGACATACTTTTTTAGGTGGTGGGGTTGAATTAAATCCGGGTAAGTTGCGTTTTGCTGCAATTTATGGGCGTTTCACAAAAGCTGTGCATCCGGATAGTGTGCTCATTTTACCCGGGCAATCGGCTTACGACAGATATGCATTATCGGTTAAACTCGGTGTGGGTAAAGCGACTAATTATTTTGATGTGATGTATTTAAAAGGCTGGGATAATCCCAATGCCATAATTAATGTTACCGATACATCCATAGCGCGACCTGCAAGTAATTCGGTACTGGGATTTACTTTACATCAACAAATGGGTAAACATTTTTTACTCAAATTAACTACTGCTGCAAGTGTATTTACTAATGATATAAATAGCAGTGAAGTGGAAGCAACAGATAAAGGATTAATAAAATTAATTGATGCATTTAATGTAAATACTTCCACCCAATTTCATTATGCGGTTGATGGCTCGTTTGGTTATACCGGAAATAATTTTGGCATTGGTGCTGCCTACAAACGGATATCACCGGATTATAAATCGATGGGGGTATATTTTGTCACCAACGATGTGGAACAATACACATTAATTCCTTCGGTTAATTTATGGAAACGCAAAATACGATTAGGTGGAAGTGTTGGATTTGAACATGATAATTTAGCTGCCAACCGCTCGTTTCAAACGGAACGTGTAATTGGTTCTGCCAATGTGAGTATTAATCCTTCTCCTGTTTTTGGCATAACCGGCAATTATTATAACTACAGCATCGGACAAATTCAGGGTATTAAACAATTAAATGACACCATTCGTTTGGCGCAGGTTAATCGCGGTATTACTATTACACCTAGAATAACGTTAGGTAAAAAGCAGTTGCGCCACATGGTATTATTTACGTATGACACGCGCAATTTAGATGATAAAAATGTGTACACTGCTACTTATACCGAATATCAAACTTCAACACAATTTATTAATTATGCCATTACGCATATCGATAAAGGTTACACCATCACATTAAGTGCGAATAATAATGCCATTAAAAGTGAAGTGGTGAATACCAGTTACCGAGGTGGTTCTGTTGGTGTTTCAAAAAGTTTTTATAAAAACACTTTAAATGTGAGCGTTAATGGCGGTTACAATATTATTGCACAAACCATTGATGGTGGTGGTAATATGCTGAATTATAATACCAATATCAGTTATCGTTTTTTCAAAAAACATTTGGTGAGTTTATTCGGCTATTCTAACATTTTTAATAGCGCTACTGCCACTATTCCTTCTTATACTGATTATACTGTCCGATTACAATACCAATATTCATTTGCCAAAAAATCTATTTTATGAAAGCAACTAACATTCGAAATTTAATTACCTGTTTCGCATTTGTGTTATCAACAAGTGTTTTTGCACAATCGCCTTTGATTGTCAACATGCAGGTATTACCACCATACTCACCGGTATTGGCCGATTATATGGCATTTGACGGCACTTCGGTAATTACGATTACGAATACCACAGCTACCAATTACGATATCAAACTGGCTGTGCATTTAACCGGTGATAATGGAATTGAAGCCTATACCAATCCGGGTTTTATGCCATCGTTACCGATAACGGTTGCGCCATTTGCTACACGTGTGGTGTATGGCAGTGAATTACAATTTTATAACGATGTTGAATATACGGTAATTGGTGCCGATGTGCAGGCTTTGGCAATAAATGGTATTGTTCCAGACGGATATTATACCTTATGTGTGCAGGCACTGGATTATTTTTCCAATGTTGAACTTTCGGCAGATGAACCTTCGGGATGTATTCCGATTAATATTCAATATTTGGATGCACCATTTTTAATTTCTCCTATTTGTGGTGATTCGATAAATAAAACGTATCCGCAAAATATTATTTTCAATTGGATTACCCCTCCGGGTGCGCCATTAAATACACAATATCATTTTAAAATGGTGGAAGTAATTCCATTCAACAGAAATCCTTATGATGCCATGGCGACTGCCACTACACCTTCATTATTTGAGACTACTACTACCCTTCCGTTATTGGTATATGGTCCGGCACAACCACCATTAGAAGTTGACCGTACTTATGCCTGGCAGGTAACGGCTACGGACCCATCGGGGAATTTATTTTTTCAGAATGATGGGAAAAGTGAAGTATGTTCATTTATTTATAAAAACGGATATATTAATTATATTAATAATGATTCCGTTTTTCCTGTTATTAATTATCCCGAAAGTGATTCGAATTATATTGTATTAAATGGTAATATGCAATATTATTATGAAAGCGAAAACACTACTACTGTTTCTCCGGATAAAATTGGTGGAACGGTTAATCACGTGTTGTATCCTTTCAAAAACGAGCCGGTTAGTCTTGTTTTAAAATATATGTTAAAAATAAACGGTGGCAACGAAGTTATTTATTTGCCATGGAACGCAACAGGTGTGGCTTTACCTGATAATGATGCGGTATTAGATAACAGTACCACCAGTGCAACCGGCGATTTTTCGCTCAAAATATCACGCAGTAATTTTCCTGATTTTGGATTAGTGCAACAAGGTGTTACGGTAACGATACCTGATGCTGATGCCATTCAACATTATTTTAATGATGCAGGTGGTTCAGGTGGTATTGTAATTCCTGACTTTGGATTTGGTTTTGGCAATGTACCGGAAGATGGTTTTAATTATGGCACCATTGAGGAAAATAATTTTAATTTCGGGAATGTAAATGATGGCATTGGATATCATTTTAATGACCCGAATTATAATTTTTCGCAAAAAACAATAGGCACGCCGGAAGGTGAAACAGGTTTCGGTAAACCTACAATTCCAACTTTGGACAAACCGAATACAACGCCGCTCTCCTATTCCGATGAAATTTCAGGCACATTTACAGGCGATTTATATCGTGTAGTGCAGGTGTATCACAACAATGCGTATTACTGTATGCCGATGGAAAGTTTTCAGCCATTAGATACCGGTTCAACGTATGTTGGCACGTTGGAAACACGTGTGCGCGACTACATTTTACACGTTGATATTAATCAAATTGGCGAAGGTGGAACAGTTAATTTTATCAATAATGACCCTGATAATTATATCACTTTAGATGGTGGTTTTGATAATGATTTTATGTTTTTTGATGCGGAGTATTTATACATGGACGATGATAATGATGATGGCATATACACCACGCCGGGTGAATGGGAATTAGACGAATCGGTAATGGCATCTATTGCGCCATTGTATCGATATAGTATTTATCGTGAAACACGTTCAGATGATGCACCTGAAACTGAAGGAATGAATTTAGGCAATTCTTTTGACGACTCGGATAACTTATATTTTAGCGAAGACAATTTAGCGGATTATGAAATTGGCATTATGGGTGATGATGATGACGACAACGGTGGAATGAATATCAATGGCATGCCTGTTTTCGATTATGAATTCCAAAACGAAATTATCGGACTTGCACCAAAAGATTACGGTGCAGGAAGGGTATTAATTTCACGAACAGAATCGAAAAATGGCACTGCATCATTTAATAAATTGCTCAAGAGTTTAAGCGATGATGATTATTATATTTTGGTGATAGAACCTGTTGATGAGAATTTTATTAACCCAGCTATTGAAGTGCGCTTTTTATATGATTACGATGATTATAGCAAGGTAGACAAAGCCTTATATAATACTCAATATAATACGCCGGAAGTGGATTTAGACAATACCGAAAATACCATTTTAAGTGGAACGGCTGTAGTTGAAGGTCAGCTTAATTTTAAATATGATGACCCGGCAATTACTTCCAGTTTTCCATTAAAAAATGTGACCATTACATTACAACGTTTGCAATATGTAATTGGTGATGATGGGATAAAATATTATTCTACTATTCGCAAAGATTTAGCCACAACCACCACCAATGCAGAAGGGCATTATTTATTCAACTATTCGGATACTGCGCATTATGGATTATTGACTTTAGATGGTATGGTAACTTATGGTTGGGGATGTAGCGAATTACCTGAATATGCGCCGGATGATAATCCCATTCCTGATTTTAACGACCAAATAAATGAATTTGATAATAACATTATTATAAAAGAACGTGGACCAAATGCGGGCGATATGCCATCAAATTTTTCCACACGTTCGTTCGGTGGCACGCCCGGCCCTTGTGTTGCCAGCGGTGCCTTATATCAGGAATTAGCCATTGTTGTTGAAAGCGGATATTACACGAGTCCCGCTACACATTTTACCATATTACCTGCTCAACATAAAACGGTTGCACCATTAACATGTTATGTAAAAGCATATGATTTGGAACTAACCTTAATTGCAGACCCTGATGTGGATGTTCAATATAAAGTACCGGGTGATGCATTACGCGATATGCTTATTGTTTTAGTCCGCAATAACAAACCACAAGATGTTCCCGAAAACGAAGTAATTGTAAACAAACCGGTTGATGGAGCAATGGTTGCGAAATTGATAAATAATGCAAAAAATTTAGGGCTGTATACGGATTATTCGTTATCGGTTGAAAATGTAGATGAAAATGATGGCGGTTACGAATTTGTTAATATGTATGAGTATATAGGTTCAGGTATGTCGATAGATGCTGAAGATATTGTCGGCATAGGAACTGCCAGCGCATATACATTTGGTGGCGATGACACACCGGTACAAATTACGTTCAAAAATTTAGTAAAAAATATTGGTTCAGGCGATGAATATCAAATTATTGCCATACCTGATTATGAAAATTCTGATATTAATTATATTGTTCCGCTACATACATTTAAATCGGATTTCACACTTCAAAATACTACTCACCCCTATGGTAATGTAACCATATTTGGCGAACCTTCAACCAATACAGAAGGTGTTTATCCAAAAATGAAAATGCATTATGTGATAGAGGCATCACCGTTAAATCCTGTTATTTTTGGGAAGGTATTACGTTCAGATAATGGTTATCCTTTATATGATGTAAAAGTTCAACTCAAAAAAAGCACCACAGTTGGTGGAGTGATAAATATAGTGGAAGTGGAAACGACAACGGCAGCAGATGGTAGTTATTATTTAATACCAACTGCTGAGCAATATAATTCCAGCTCTGTGCAATTATTTTCTCGTGCCATAACATTTACCAAATTCGGATATGATGATAATACTGTTTCATTATTTCCAACAAAAAAAGGTAAAATCAGTAATCGCGTGGCAGACACCTTACAGCCCGGTGTTTTGGTTAGCGGATATATTTATTTAGATGCCTGGGATGAAACACTAAATAATTATCCTGCTGTTCCTGCCACTGTTCAAATTGGCAATGGACCAATGGTACACACTGTTTGTGTGGATCAGGAATTTAATTTAGATGGGGAGTTTTTGGATGGATATATGGAGCAACAAATTCCTTTTGATCCGGGTATATTCATGGGTGATATTTATGAAGACATTTATGACCCGTTATTTTATGATCCTGGTACATTTCATTTCCAAAACGACATTGTTAACGGAATTGACAATACCGAAATATTATTTGGCGGGAAAACACTCGATTTAGGTGATACTGAAGGTTTGGCTACTTATTCGCTCGACGTAAATGCTGATGTTGATGATGGATTTGTAATAGATAAACCGGGTTTTGAATTTACCGAAGCTGAAACTGAAACCTGTGAATTAGCTTATTACGCCACATTTGCATCTCGTGGCACCTGGTTATCGCAAATACATCCTGATGAAATGGTGTATCTCTCATCGGATACTTATTCCTATATTCCGGATTCAAATGTTTACCGATTAGATTTTTTAGTGTATGAAAATATGCATCGACTCCGCTTTACAGTAAAAGATGAAGTTGGTAATTATGTAAATGCCAATATCGAAGTGGTTGGTGTTACCGATAAAACATCAATTGGTGTAGATGGCAAAAAGGATATTACATTTAAAAATGCTGCTACCGATTTTCATGTTATTATTTCAGGACCGGATAACAGCAATTTTGTGCAGGAAGAATTATTTATTACCAATGAGCCTTCACCAACATTTACATCGTATACTATAACATTAGACAAAGGTGTGAATATTAGTGGTAAGGTTACACAAAGTGGCACCAATTCGGTAGGCGCGCGTGTTTATGTTGATGCAGCCGGCTTGGAACATCTCGAAGCTTATACCGGTGCTGCAGGAACATATACCATTTATGGTGTGCCAAAAGGAAGTACTTATACCGTTCGTGCAGTAAAAGAGGCAAGTGGATTAATTGGCGATTACGAATCCGTTTCAACATCAATAGCCGGTAATGTAATTAGTAATATCAATTTTGAATTAACCACTTATGCGGCAATGGATTTAACTAAACTTGTTGGCTTCGATACCGAAATTGAAACAATAACTACCATAGCCGGTGTTACCAGAATTAGTGGTGCATTGGTGAATATTCCGGAAAATGATAATTTCTCTGTATCATCATCTACCGAATTACCATTTACTTCTGTAGCCATAAAAGCCAGCACTACTTTGAACAAAGCCGGAGTGCCATATGCGGAACCGTTGTATACCACATTTACAATAAGTAATGCGGAAAAATTACCTATTACTGTTTTAGAAAATTACGATGCCTATGTTGGATTAACTACCGGAGGTTTAATTGTAGAAAAAGTAAATACCACATCGGGCAAAATAAAAAGTGTAGTTAAAATAGATGAAACCAATTTTAATGACCCAACTTTTAGTATTGAAGGTTTAGATGACAATGGATTTTATTTAGAAAACACCGGTACCGGTTTTGAAGAAGTCGGGGCTGATAAAATTATTTTATTTGCCAGTGGTATTGCTGAAGACCCGGATAATACATATTACGAAATTGGCATCCCGGCATTTAGCAGTTCTTTATCGTATAAATTACATGGTATTGAAGCTTATTGCACCGACAACAAATCGAACAGAATTTATGCGGATTCACTGGTTTTGGATACCTGGATAGATCCAACTATTTACCACACTGATGGTTTTGCTACCGCATTAAATATCGGTAAAATAAAAGTAATGCCTGACTATACTTCTTCGAAATCGGGCTTTACAAAAATTACCATCAATATGGATAAATGGAATATCACCAGTTCGAACTGGGAAATTAACAACGAAGGGTTTACTATGAAAAGTGGTGTATTAGATGCATCGGGTGTAAGCTTCGCGTTTACGGATATCAAAATATTAGATGGTGATTTAATTTTTGAAACATCAGCAGCATTGGGCACCACTACTGTTAGCCTGATTGATATTTTAGAAATGGATATTGAAAACACACCTGATTTTATTTACAACGGATTTAACTGGCAGGTGTATGTTGGAGGCACTCCTGACAATCCCGCAGCAAGTATTGAAAATTTACCGGGATTACCAAGTAACAACAATGATTTAACCTTACAATTATTATTGTTTGAAAGCGATGCTGCAGCCGAATTTAAAATGAATAATAATTCCTTTGAATTATTTCAGGTAACCACATTCACTACCGAAGAAGGCGCCATGTATGTGCATAGCGATGAGGGCAATAAATACATCACCTTACCGGGAATTATCGATTTAAATTTACCATCCATTTCGGTGCAACCTACTGCTTATGTTATTACCAACGATAATGGCAATATTGCTACATCGCTCGAAGCATTTGGTTTTGGGATGGAAGTAAATGGTATAGTTGCAAATTTTAATGCGGGCGATATTCAATTTTTACCTAACGGATTAATTGTTGAAGGTGAAGTAAGTGAAGATCCATATTTTTCGCACCAGGTGAAATTATATCACGTAACAGACAGCACAGCAATTAATACCATCGCTAATCAAAAATTCCAATACACGAGTTCGGGACAAAATCTGCAAAATTTATTTGGTAGAATGTATCCGCTCACTAATTCGTGGACCAATTATCAGTTTACAGGTGATGTAACCGGTGCGTCACAAGTAAAAGGCAGATGGACATTTACTGTTTACGGAGAAATTACTGCCGAAAATCAAAAAGTAGATGTCAGCAATTTGAAAATGGAAGGAAGTGAGGCCATGGACTTTGATAATATGGGCATGAGTTTCGATTTTGCGAATAAACGATTAGTAGGTAGTATTACTATTGATGAAAGTATGCCGGGTGGTGGCAGCATAGCCGGACAAGCCAATATTTTATTTGATGACGATGGTTGGTATTTTGTGTGTGGTGGTCAGGTTACTATGCCTTCAAATCCATATTTAAATAATGTGAGTCTGGCCTTATTATTTGGCGACTATCCAATTCAGAATGAAACGCCTATCAAAGAAATATTTACGGAATATTCTTATGACGGTGCTTTACCTCCTGCTTTTGCAGATGTTATTGCCGGATTTTATATAGATGGCAAAGTTGAAATGCCAATTCCTTATGTGCCGAATTTCGAAATTGATTTTGTGGTAGTGAGTGCTGAATTTGATGCGGGTATTACTGCAGGATTTCAATTAGGTATGAATTTCACAGAAGAACTAAATACGTATTACACCGGATTAATGGCGAGTATTCACATTCATGCAGGTGTTGGTGCATCGGTAGTATTTGGATGCGCAGGTGTGGATTTAGATTACTTTGTTGGGATTGAATTAAAAGGTCAGTACCAAAGCAATGGCGAATGGTTTACATCCGCTGAAGCAACCGCAGCAATTACAGCAAGTGCTTACGCCGGAGCGGGACTTGCCTGCGACAGCAATTGTGAGGGCGCATGTGCTATGGAAGAATGGTCCGGAACGGCAAGTGTTCAGTTAAAAGGAGAAGTAGGTTATCAGGACGGAAGTAATTATCACGATATTGGAATTGAAAGTGTAACATTAGAATAAATCAGCAAACATGAAAAAAATAATATTTGTATGCACATTGTGTTTGGTTTGTTTAACACAAACTGGATTCACACAAAATACAGTTGCTGCTTTTGCATCACAACATGGTATTTATTTAAAATTGGAAAACGATTACCCGACATATACGCCGGGTGTTTATCCTGAATATATTATTGAAAGAAAAAAACAAGGTGATAAAAAATTCAAACAAATTGCCATTGTAAAAGTGCCAAATACCTATGAGATGTTTGTAACCAATTTACAATCCGCAATTGAAATAACACCTGAACCACTACTAATGCGTCAAATTGCGGCTGAAGAAATTTGGAAAAAATATACAACAGGTGGTTATGAGGCAATTAGTGCATTTAGTAATGCCTTATTTGTTCAACTGGCATTAGGTATAAAATATTATGATGCCAGCCCTGAGCCTAATGTGATGTATGAATATGTAATCACCAAAAAAACAGCAGCAGCCCCAACAACTATTTATACCAATGTTATTAGTTATCCGGGTAAAATGGTGGATTATCACATAAAGTACGTCGATAAAAAAGAAAGCGGATTAAATATTAAAATGACATTTGCGTGTAAGGATGAAGTTCCCGCTTTGATCCGTATATATAGAGAGGAACAATATTCCGGGAAATTTATTCCCATACGAGCAAATCGCGTAAAAACAATACATAACGATAGCACCTATTTTTATGTGAGTGATACACTGGTGAAACCGAATACAGTTTATCGTTATTATGCTTTGCCTTTAGATTATTATGGCAATTACGGGAAACCATCAGATACAATAACTGCTATTTCCACAGCCAAACAATATATTGGCAATATTCGCGAAATGGATGTGGTGAGTTACAACGATGGTGTTGCCATTAAATGGGATTTACAAAATGCGGAAAATTTTAGTGCTATCGCCATTTATCGCAGTAGCAATTATGATTCTGCGTTTACTAAAATTGCATCTGTCCCGGCCAGCGATTCACAATTTGTGGATAGAAGTATTCAACCAATGCTAATGTATTTTTATTATGTGCAACCTTTAAGCAGAACAGGAACTTCATTACCGGCAAGTGCAAAAGTATCGGCTATGTATACACCAACATTACAACCACTTGCGCCAAGTATTACCGATATTACTCATGCTGAAAAAGGTATTACACTTAACATTACTAATAACGACCCGTCCACAAGAGGATTGAGAATTTATCGCAAATTAAAAACGGATTCTTTGTATCAGTTGGTTTCTGAGTTAGTAAAAATCAGTGGAACAAATATCGTTTTTACCGATACTACAGGATTACAAAGTGGAGGTTATTATACGTATGCCGTTAAGGCAGAAAACACTGCTTATATACTTAGTAAAAACAGTAATGAAGTGTCTATTCGATTAACCACTACAAAAAGTATTCCGGAAATGGGTATTCCGTCTGTAACCCTGGTATCTAAAGGGCTGCTGGTTGTTTGGAAACCATTATCCAATACTGCCATTACCGGTTTTAAACTTTATAGAAAAAACGAATCGGGAGAGGTAATTTGTCTCGAACAAAATGCGCCGCAACAACAATTAGCTTATTTAGATACGGTATTAGTGAACGGTAAATATAGTTATGGTATTCAATATTTTGACGATATGGGAAATGGTTCTGCAATTGCTTACAGTGATGCCGTTGTATATGCCGGTAATCGCTTGAGCACAAAAGGCCCCGCTAATGTGATTGTGAATAAACTAAACGAACAAACGATTATAAGCTGGAAACCTATTAATGAAAATAATATTAAAGGTTATCGCATTTATCGTATAACCGGAGATACAACCACAAATTTATTGGGAGAAGTTAGTGCAACAAACAATCAGTTTACTTTACAAAATACCAAACCTGAAGAAGTATATCGCATCTTCATTACTTATGTTACAGAAGGAAATTTAGAAAGTGAGCCGGGAAAAATCGTCAATTATATTGTTGAATAAATTTATCAACCTTCATTAACCTGAATAACAATATTGCCGGTTTTTTGACCGGTTTCGACATATTTTGTTGCTTCAACAATTTCATGGAGGGGATAAACACGTTCAATAATTGCGCGGTATTTTCCTTCTTCAATAATTTTTTTGAAGAATAAAATATCCTGTTGGTTATCGGTTGGTATTGGGAATTTTACTTTTTTATTTTTGAAAACATTCAATAACGGCAGCCACACGTTTTGCATCGCATAACCCAATTCTGTAGAAAAATATACGCCACCGGATTTTAGTAGGTGTTTGCATTTAAAATAGGAGCTTTTACCCACTGCGTCTAAAATAACATCATATTGTTCGTTTTGTTTGGTAAAATCTTCTTGAGTATAATCGAACACTTTTTCTGCACCCAGGGATTTTATCAATTCAATATTTTTGGTATTGGCAACTGCATGAATTTGTGCACCATAATATTTGGCTAATTGCACTGCAGCAGTACCAATAGAACCTGAAGCACCGTTAATTAATAGTTTAACCGGTTTACTGAAATCAATTTTACGGATATAATTTATGGCTAACATGAGTCCGTCGCATACCGCTGCAGCTTCCTGAAAATTCATGTTATGTGGTTTGGTTGCGATTGAACCATGTTGTTTTACACAAACATATTCTGCATGGGTGCCGAATTTATAAGTTCTAAGTCCAAAAACGTTATCGCCAATATTAAATTTTGTCACACCTGCTCCTACTGCTTCTACTACTCCGGCGAATTCAGTGCCTAAAATTTTATTTTTGGGTTTAAACAATCCGGAGATTAAATACACAAAAACATATTCAGGCTGACGAAAACCACAATCGGTTCTGTTTACAGTAGTTGCGAAAATTTTCACCAGCACTTCATCACTTGCAGGCACCGGTTTAGGCACTTCTGCGAGTTGTAATACATCAGGTGCACCGTATCGCGTATGTATAATTGCTTTCATTGTTGTGGTAAAGATACATTTTGCCTATTTACCATTCTCTAACACGAATGGCTTCTTCAATATCGAGATCGATATCGAAATGCGATAATATCTGATCAACGGTGTCGGCAATTGATTCACGGGCGACAGTTTCTAATTCGCTGTCGTGTTCATCAAATTCGTTTTGCATGGCATTTATTTTTAATGTCATCGCATCAAACGCATCTTGAATTTGTGTCATACTGTGATTACCTGACTCCAAAAAGGTGACAACCTCCTGAATAATTTCTTTAATCTTATCCACTAAAAAATTAGGGAAATAAGCATCGTCATACATTTCTTTAAGGTATTCAAAATCCTCGGGAAATTTGTTTGGTGTCATAGTGAATGAAAGTTAGGGTATTATTGAACGTATATCAAAAGTATACAATATTTATTAAACTGCGGCTGCAGCCTGTTTAACAAACAAAAGCGCTGTGGGACAAGGCCAACAGCGCTTTTATAACTTGCAATTGAATGTAACCGAAAGGTGAAGCTTAATGTTTCAGTTTCATCCACAAATAAGAATATTCAAGGGCAGCAGATTTTGCACGTTGTTCATTGGTAGAAGCACCGGCATGTCCGCCTTCAATGTTTTCGTAGTAATATACTTTATACCCCATAGACTCCATTTTTGCGACCATTTTACGCGCATGGCCGGGATGCACCCTGTCGTCGCGGGTAGAAGTTGTAAAAAACACTTCAGGATAAGCTGCATTTTCTTTGAGGTTATGATATGGGGAATATTTTTTAATAAATTCCCATTCTTCCGGAATATCCGGATTGCCATATTCGCCCATCCAACTTGCGCCTGCTAATAATTTATTATATCGTTCCATATCGAGCAGTGGCACCTGACAAACTACAGCCTTATATAAATCAGGACGTTGCGTAAATGCCACACCCATTAATAAACCGCCATTACTTCCACCCATTATACCAAGATGTTCGGGAGCAGTAATTTTTCTTTTAATTAAATCTTCAGCAACAGCGTGAAAGTCGTTATATACATTTTGACGTTTTTCTTTTAATCCCGCCTGATGCCATTTTGGTCCGTATTCACCACCACCGCGAATATTGGCTAATACATATACACCACCTCTTTCTAACCAAGCCGTTCCAACGGTTCCGGAATAAAAAGGTAAAGAAGATGATTCAAAACCACCGTATGCATATAATAAGGTTGGATTATGTCCATTATTAGCAGCCGTTTTTGAACTAACAATAAAATACGGTACCAATGTTCCATCCGCTGAAGTTGCTTTAAATTGTTCTACTTTAAATTTACTGCCATCAAAATAAGCCGGCAACGATTTAATTGGTTTCACATCACCTGATGCTGCATCAGCATAATATAAAGTTGTAGGTGTTAAGAAGTTCGCGAAATTAAAATAGTATTTATCTGAAAATTCATCAATATCAATAACTGAAATTTTACCGTATTCAGGTGCCTTTACTTTTTCTTTCGTCCATACATTTTGACTAAACGTATACACATATAATTCGCCATTCACGTTAGAAATTAATTCGAGTAACAATTTATTTTTTGTCACCGACACACCCGAAATACTGGAAAATTCATCCGGGCGATAGATTAACTGAATTTGATAAACACCTTTTAATAATTCGGTGAAATCAAGACTGATTAAATCGCCTTGTTTATACGTAACACCGCGTACAGTCCAATCCGATTTTAAGGCAATAATATATTGGTTGTTTAAAATACCTCTTGATTCCGCATCTTCAGGTAATTCCAATTTAACGGCTTTATTATCCATCCATACATAAGCCTCAGAAGTATAAAATGTAATAGCACGCGAAATAATAGTGTATGCTTTCGCACCATCGCGCATAACACCACCCCATGCACCAACGTCGCTAATATCACCGGTATATATCAGTTTTGCATCTTTTAATGCAGTTCCTCTTTTCCAAATTTTTGCCTGCGAAGGGTACCCTGAAGTGGTCATAGAACCTGGACCAAAATCGGTGCTGATAATTACGGTATTTTCATCAATATAGGTTACGCCTCCTTTTGCTTCTTCCACCATAAATCCATTTTCCACAAAGGCTTTTTTATTGACATCAAATTCTTTTATCACCACTGCATCTCCACCGCCTTTAGAAAGGCTTACCATAAAACGGTCGTATTTTGGATACAACCCTGTTGCACCTTTATACACCCATTTTACGCCATCTGCTTCGGACATGGCATCGATATCCATTAATATTTCCCATTTCGGATTACCGGCAATATAATCTGCCTTTGGTGATCTGCGCCAAATTCCGCGAACATGTTCTTTATCCTGCCAAAAATTATAAATAAAATCGCCATACGTGGTTGGATAAACAATACGGTCGGTAGAGTTATAAATTTCCAAACATTTATCATAAATTGGCTGATAAGTTGGTAATTTATTTAATACATCAACTGAACCGGTATTGTGTTGATTAACAAACTCCATTGAACGTTCGCTGTCAACATCTTCGAGCCACATAAAGGGGTCTGCTGTCTGATTAAAAACAGCTGAAGATAAAAGTGTAAATAATAAACCTAAGCCGATTGTTTTTTTCATATGCAAAATTGTAAGTTAAACTTTGCATAAAAATAACAAAAGAAATCTATACCGGTTTCGGTTGCAGTATAAAGGAAGTATTTAACATTTTGTGGAGGGCCGGATGCTTATTCTTTTTCCCACACGAGAACACTGGTGATGTCACCAACAAATTCAGGGCAATTCCCATCACCGTCACCGGTAAAACCACCAACAGGTGCGCATACCAGGTTACAATCCTCGTCGTATAAATAATTATATTGGTCGCAACAATCCAATTGATAATAATAATATATTTTGCCATCTACCTGCCATTGAGAAACAGCAATAGCGTTGCCGAAACCACCATCTTGCCGTTCAAATCTTTTAATGTCTTGCTCAACACAATTTGGAACCGTAATTGGCAAATCTAACTTGGTACAGCCGGCAAAAAGGCCGATTATAACCGCAAGGGAAAGCAGGAATTTATACTGGCCGGTTTTCATACTTTTGGAGTTAAATTTCAAAGTGAACGAAAAATACAAAATTTATTGCACACTTCCCCAAAAAAACCTCCATCTAACACTTCCGCCCTCTCCCCTTCTCCGCGCTTTCAGTCCGCTGAGGCGGGTGAACCACCTTACATTATCCACGTGTATTTTCAAACACCACCACATCATTTTTCACATCAACCCGAATAACATCATCAGTAACCACCTCACTCGCCAATATTTTTTTCGACAAGGCATTTACAATTTCCTTTTGAATAACCCTTTTTAAAGGTCTCGCACCAAATTGAGGGTCAAATCCTTCGTTGGCTAACCAATCGATAAGTGTTTCCGTAAATGTTATTTTGATTGAACGTTCTTCCAGCATATTTGCCAAACCTGCTAACTGTATTTTTACAATTCCACGAATTTCATTGCGCAACAGTGGTTTGAACATAATGATTTCATCAATACGATTCAGGAATTCAGGACGGATTGTTTTGCGCAACATTTCCATTACCTCAATTTTAGTAGTTTCTGTTGTTGCTAATAAATTATTTTCTGTTACTCCTTCAAATCGCTCCTGAATAATATGTGAACCGATATTACTGGTCATGATAATAATGGTATTTTTAAAATCAACGGTTCTGCCTTTATTATCCGTTAATCTTCCATCATCCAATACCTGCAATAAAATATTAAATACATCGGGATGTGCTTTTTCAATTTCATCCAATAAAATAACTGAATACGGTTTTCTTCTCACCGCTTCTGTCAATTGCCCACCTTCATCATAACCAACATATCCCGGAGGCGCACCAATTAATCGCGACACTGCGTGACGTTCCTGATATTCACTCATATCAATTCTTGTCATCGCCTGATCGTCGTTAAATAAATACCCTGAAATTGCTTTTGCCAATTCCGTTTTTCCTACACCGGTTGTTCCCAAAAAAATAAATGAGCCAATTGGTTTTTTGGGGTCCTGCAATCCCGCTCTGCTTCTGCGAATGGCGTCAGCAACCGCAACAATGGCTTCGTCTTGCCCCACTACTCTATTGTGTAATTCTTCTTCCAGTCGCAACAATTTCATTCTATCGCTTTCCAACATTTTAGCGACAGGAATACCTGTCCATTTAGCGACAATTTCGGCAATATCTTCAGCATCTACTTCTTCTTTCATTAAACGTTTTCCGGCGTCTAATTTTTTTAATTCTGTTTCGAAGGTTAAGACATTATTTTCCGCCTCTTTTATTTTTCCGTAACGCAATTCAGCAACACGACCGTAGTCACCTTCGCGTTCTGCTTGTTCGGCTTGTAATTTATATTGTTCAATTTCGCCTTTTGACTGCTGAATTTTATCTACAATATCTTTTTCCTGTTGCCATTTTGCTTTTATGGCATTTCTTTCCTCCGACAATTCAGCAATATCTTTACTCAGCTCCTCTACTTTCTTTTCATCCTTTTCTCTTTTAATCGCTTCACGTTCAATTTCCAGCTGACGAATACGGCGTTCAATTTCATCGAGTGCTTCAGGAACCGAATCCATTTCTAAACGCATTTTTGCAGCAGCTTCATCAATTAAATCGATAGCTTTATCCGGTAATTTCCTATCTGCAATATAACGTGAACTTAATTCTACACTGGCAATAATAGCTTCATCTTTAATGCGCACTTTATGGTGATTTTCGTAACGCTCTTTTAATCCGCGTAAAATCGAAATCGCATCTTCCCAACTTGGTTCGTCCACCATTACTTTTTGGAAACGACGTTCCAGTGCTTTATCTTTTTCAAAATATTTTTGATATTCATTTAAGGTGGTTGCACCAATAGCACGTAATTCACCGCGGGCTAATGCAGGTTTTAAAATATTAGCAGCATCCATAGCACCTTCGCCACCACCGCCGGCACCAACTAAAGTGTGAATTTCATCAATAAATAAAATGATTTGCCCTTCACTTTGAATGACGTCTTTGATAACTGCTTTCAATCGTTCTTCAAATTCGCCTTTGTATTTAGCGCCGGCAATTAATGCACCCATATCGAGTGAATAAATAATTTTCGATTTCAAATTTTCAGGCACATCACTATTTACAATTCTGTGCGCAATACCTTCAGCAATTGCTGTTTTTCCCACACCGGGGTCGCCGACTAAAATGGGGTTATTTTTTGTGCGTCGCGAAAGAATATGTAATACGCGTCGAATTTCTTCATCACGACCAATAACAGGGTCTAATTTTCCACTTTTTGCTCTGTCGTTTAAATTAATTGCATATTTATTTAATGCATTCACCTGATTTTCTCCGCTTTGAGAATTCATGGTGGAACCTTTACGCAATTCTTTAATAGCAGCCTTTAAATCTTTTTCGGTAACACCTTGCGATTTTAATAATTTACCAACGGCATCGTTAACCGTTAAAATTCCTAATAACAAGTGTTCTACAGAAACAAATTCGTCGCCAAATTCTTTTAAAAATGTTTGGCTTTTTGCAATGGTTAAATTGGCATCACGAGAAATAAATTCTCCCCCTTTACCGGGCATTTTAGGCAGGTTATCTACTAACTCATCAACTTTTTGCTGCACATATAACACATTCACATTGAGCTTTTTCAATAAGTACCCAATCACTTCATCATCGCCACTTAAAAGCGATTTCATAATATGTTCGTTGGTTATTTGTTGGTGATCCAATTGCATGGCTAATTGCTGTGCCTGCTGAATCACTTCCTGCGATTTGATGGTAAATTGTTTCAGATTCATACGTTTTTGTTTTTTAAAAGAGATAATCCAAGGTAACATTCCTTACTTATACACTTAA
>DAORKJ010000053.1:14638-25246 GCA_035439505.1 Chitinophagales bacterium | reverse complement strand
TGATTTAAATAATCCTGTGACTGAGCCGGAATTGTAAAAGCGCAAATTCCAATAATGATTATCAATATTAAATGTAAATTAACCCTGATTAATGGCCAACCGGATACCATGAACTGAGTGAACAAGGATTCCTTTTTGGATTTTTTATAATACCGCATATAATACTATTTTTATCGTAATTAAATATTGGAAGTTAGGAATTTGGATTAATTATTATAATCCATTGTGCAATCGTTACAACCATTTAATTGTTTGCTATTTGGTATAAAGTAGTAAACAAATTGTCACCTCTTACTTCCAATACACCTTGAATAACAGTAACTTTTTAATCTTATTTAATAATATCCTCCCACGTAATCTCACCACAACGAGGCGGGCAAGGTTTGCCTATTTCCAAAAATCCACTTTGATAATTGTTAGGAAATTTATTAGGTGCAATTGGGATATTTCTTGTCAGCGCATCCCCGGGCGCATCGGAAGTGTTTTTTTCATGCAAATACATAACAGTGGAATGACCTACATTAAAGTCATTGGGAATACCATAATAATATATATTAGGGTGCGTTTTATATAAAGTACTTATTTTAATCGGAACATAACATTGCTCAAACGTTATAAATGCAGGTATTTTTTTATTTGCACCAGTATCTACAGTGACTTCCTGAATTAATTTTTGTATTTCAGCATATTGATAATATCGTGCATATTTCACTGTATCATTTGGCACTATGGTATCCACGTCAAATTTGCCAATTGAAATTGTGTCTATATAGGTTTTAATTAAACCTATAACCGAATCTTTAGTAATAACCTTATTGACATCAATGTTATACCCGGCCTTTTTACTGTTTGGTAATACATAGTAACCTAATTCATAGTCAGGATCGTATTCTTTATTAGCTACACAAATAATTTGGACAATTGAATCATCGTAAAATCCATAATAAAAACGAAATCCTCCTGTTGCAGTATCTTTCGACATACAAAACGTTTTATAATAGTCATCAAGACTTTCGAGCGCAATGGTATTTATTAGGGCGCTATCAGCATGTGAAATTCTGTTAAAAGATTTTATTAGTTTACAATAAACTTCACAAGACGTTGGCGCAGAATCTATGCTTTTGGGAATATTTTTACAATCACACGCCCCCTGCGCTTTCAAATCATTTACACTAAAAATTTGAACACCAATAAAGCAAACCAATAAGGCAAAATACTTTCTAAATCCGTTTGGGTAATTAATTGTTTTCATATTTTTATTATTTTGAGACTAAAGGTAAATAGTGCTTTTCAACCAAAATACCGTATTTATACCCCCTCCCAAGGGTTATTTTTACCCAGTAGGATTGATAATGTTCAAATGAACTTATTGCGGCTTTTGGATATTGGTTAAGCATTAAAGACTTATGTTGGAATTCGGCCTAATTATATAAGCACTGCAGCTAAACCAATTAATATGAATAGTTACAGCCTTACTTGCAAATGCTTTTGCAGTTGCTGTTTGCATCCATTGTTGTATTGTGAATTTCAGGTTTTTTTGCTATTTTTTAGTAAATTAATATCATGTCACACAATACCCTATTTACACTATTTTTTGTTTATCGTTAACTACTATTACCAAATTTTAATATGGTTAAACTAAAAGGATACGGTGCTGCCCCGCCGAGTTTGCAATTAGTGTAGCAAAAGACAACCCTAGGGCAATTATTAGCGACAGCTTTGTTGACAATGTGATGGAGTTTATTCCCGATCCTAAAAAATTTATTTGAATCTGCTTATACCTTCAGCTAATATCACGAAAGGGAATCATCGTGAAAATTATATTTGGGCGTTGCAGCGCTTTGCAATTTTTTTCTCCACATTCAACATTTTATTGCAACCAACCGAAACCCTTTACCGTCTTTTAAATTATTACCACTTCAACATTATTTGTTGAGCAAATGCCTCCACACATTAATTAGCAATATTCTAATCTTTTTTATACTATCTGTCTTGAAAATAAGTCTTAATTTTAGCAAAGTCCTTATCACTAAATTATTCTTTTATGTTACGTAGAAAATTTCTACACACACTCGGAATGGCCAGTCCTGCTGTTCTTTTAGGTCCTTCATTTATGCGTTGGCACCAATTTGCTCCCAAGCAACAACTGAGCGGCAGCGTTATCATTATTGGCGCCGGTGCTGCCGGTTTGTATGCTGCAAAAGTATTGCAGGAAGCAGGTGTTTCAGTTACGGTATTGGAAGCATCTAATCAGCATGGAGGCAGGGTAAGGCCATTGACAGGTTTCGCTGATTTTAACATGGAAGCCGGTGGCGAATTTGTCCAGGGTAAGGAAAATGTTGCAGGAGACCCACCGAGTTTTTTGTGGAGTTCTATTGATGCCTACAACCCAGATTATTTAATTAATGTAGGTGCAGTCAAAAGTAAATATGAAATTGACGGCGAATTAAAAACTGATCCGCCTTATTGGGATGCAGAATTGGAAAACTGCTGGCAATTATATGAAAACCTTGCCGCTTATGCCGGTGATGAAATATTAATGTCTGAATATATTGAAGCTGAATATGGCGTAACACCGAGTCACCCGTATTGGCATATGTACCAGGGTTGGTTAGGGACAGAATATGGCACCAGTGTCAATAAAATTGGCATGAAAAGTATTGCCATTTTAGATAGTTTATGGTTAACCGGCGATAAATTATATGTGCTCGATACCAGTTATCGCGATTTATTGGATACTTTATTTTTTGAATCGGTATTACCAATTATTCAATATAATAAAGTGGTGAATGCCGTCAACTATTCCGATTCAGGTGTTACTGTTACCTGTGCGGATGGCAGCACATTCACTGCAGATAAATGTGTTGTATCAGTTCCTTTACCAATTTTAAAAGAAAATAGTATCACATTTAATCCTGTTTTACCTGAACATAAAATAAATGCCATCAATACTATTGGAATGGATGGTATTATTAAATTGGCACTTAAATTCAGCACGAATTTTTGGGGAGATGATATTTTTGATTTGACCATTGCAGGTTATTCAACCTATTTGTGGGCTCCGGGTTTAAATAAAACAGGTGCAACAAATAATATATTGATGTGTTTTATTATTGGCGAAAATTATGATTATATGAGCAGCTTAGGTACTGGTGCAGTAGATGTAGCACTTGCCGAATTAGATATTTTGTTTGATGGTGCAGCTTCTGCAAATTATGTTGATTCATTTATTCAGGACTGGGGTAAAGAACCCTTTGTGAAAGGTGGTTATTCATTCCCTGCACCAAATACATTTATTTCAGCTTCAGATAATGCTCCTTTAGATTTAGCTGCTGCAGTTGGTTGTTCCTTGTTTTTTGCAGGTGAGGCTACAAGTCTTAACCACGCAGCTACAGTGCATGGAGCATTAGAAAGTGGTGCACGCGCAGCAGCAGAAATTATTGCCTGCGGATTTGAAACAATGTCAACCGAAATTCAAGCATTCGCCCAGGCTTATGCGTATAATAATGTTGCTTATTTTTCAATTTCCGGCAACACCAAAGGTAATTGGACATTACAACTTACTGCAATGGATGGAAAAAAAGTAGCGTTATTTATGGAAAATAAAGCTATTTATGGAGCAGAAGTCTTTCAGTTTCATTTATCCAATTTTGCAGCAGGCAATTATATTTTAACTGCAATTCATAATGATGCAATTCGCTGCAGTGTGGTTATTTATAAATCCTAAACTATAAAAATCAATGACTTTTAAATATACCGATTGGTATATTTTATAAAATTATTAGTTACTTTTGAGCCCATTGATTTGCCTGCTTCAGAATCTTTTATTTCGCGTTGGTTATAATTAGCCGCTATCTTATTATATTTGTGCAAATTCGCGCCTTATTTCAAGTGCAAATTACATTTGAAAAATATCTTTTTTATTGTATAACTATCAATATGTTTTTTACCTGCAAACTAATGACCAATCTAAACAAATACAGCTTACTGCTCATTTTATTTATTACAATTACAAATGTACTATTTAGTCAGTCCACCGAAATTCAAGTAAAATTTATCGGGAACTGTGGTGTTCATCTGACCGATGGAAAAAATAATTTGTATGTCGATTTTCCTTATAAGTCTGGCGCTTTTAATTATATGACCTACAATCCGGCGGAATTAGATAGTATTGCCGATAATGCATACTTCATGTTTACGCATACACATCCGGACCATTATTCCAAAAAAATGCTGAACCTGATAAAATCTAAACACAAGGGTAATGTGTATGGCAAATGGAATATCGAAGATTTGACACAATTGAGTGCGGCTTTCGAAGATTTTACAATCGAAACCTTTGAAACCAAACACCGCTTTTCATTTAAGCATTATTCGTATTTGATTACCTGGCACAGCAAAAAAATATATTTTTCGGGAGATACAGAATCAGCAGTTACTATTGCATCTGTTGAACAAATAGACTGGGCATTTATACCTACCTGGATTTGGATGGATGCAAAAGAAAATAATCTTCAAATTAATGCCACAAAGGTAGCCATCTACCATTTGTATCCCGACCAAAGTGTAACCAATTCGATGCCGGAAAAAATTAAATTATTGAATAAACAAGGAGAACGATGGAGTTTGTAAGAATTGTTTATGCAATTTTTAAATGAAGCATAAAAATTAAATAATAAGCTGATTGTAAGGGAAACTTTTCAACAACCTAAATTTTCACTCAAGCACAGTTTAAATAATTAAAATAGTAACGAGTAATTTACAGATAGCCCGCATCCCGATAGCTATCGGGAGTGGAAACCCCGCAGGACGGCTGCGAAGCTTTTAGCCGAACGAGGAGTTGCAACGAAAAGTCGGTGGAAAATGCCTTGGCGTGTTGGATGTTGCTGCTCCAATTCATTTTTATTTGCTCGTTTCCTGCAGTAGAAAAATTTGCTATATCAAATTACCAATAAACCTCAATATAACTATGGGCTTCAGCCCTGAAGTGAAAATTTTAAGCCCCCCGGCGAAAAATTTTCTACTTCAGGGCAGTTTTTGATTTTTACTTTACATCAATCAATTGATTAACTTTGTGTCGATAAATAGGAAATATACTTAACTATTTTACACTAAAAAACCAGCGGCTAATAATATTGCTGATATGTTGCTTCAACAAGTAAATATGAAAGATTTCGCTTACGATTTGCCTGAAAGCAAAATCGCACAACATCCATTGCCGGAGCGAGATGCCAGTAAGTTGTTGATTTACCGTGATGGGAAAATAAAAGATGACATTTATCGAAATGTATATCAATATATTCCCGAACAATCAATGCTGATATTTAATAATTCAAAAGTAATTCCGGCGCGATTAATGTTTTCAACTGCATCAGGTGCAAGCATTGAAATATTTTGTCTCGAACCGGCAAAAGAAAATGCCGAAATCACCACCGAAATGCAACAACAGGGTTCAGTGCAATGGAAATGTTTGGTGGGACGGTTAGCAAAATGGAAAGAGCCCACATTGAGTATAATAACTGATTCGTTTACATTATCTGCGACAAAAAAAGAACAAAGTGGTAATGCTTACATCATAGCATTTTCGTGGACTCCTGTTTCATTATCGTTCGCAAACATTCTGGAACATTTTGGGGCTATGCCAATTCCACCTTATCTGAAACGTGAGGCAACAACAAACGACAGCACCCGTTATCAAACTATTTATGCAGCACAACAAGGCGCAGTTGCAGCACCTACTGCAGGATTACATTTTACTGAATATGTATTTAGTGCATTAAAATCGAAACAAACACAAATCGAATATATCACATTACATGTTGGTGCCGGCACATTTAAACCGGTAAAAGGTGATACCATTGCCGACCACGAAATGCATGCAGAATGGATTGAAGTAGAAATAGCTTTAATCCAAAAAATAATTCAACAAATAAATAATAGTCATGCTGTTATTGCTGTTGGCACCACTTCATTAAGAACAATTGAATCATTGTATTGGATGGGTGTTAAGGCATTTGTAAATCCCGATATTTCTAGTCACGATCTCCCTATCAAACAATGGGAAGTTTATGCACTACCACAAGATGTGGACCCTATTGGTGCACTACAGGCTTTAATACAATGGTTACAAAAAAACAATCACGATAAGCTTATTTGTAAAACACAAATACTGATTGTTGATACTTATCGTCTAAAATTGATAACTGCGTTAATTACTAACTTTCACCAACCATCTTCTACCCTGTTGCTATTAATTGCAGCTGTGGTTGGTAATGAATGGAAACCTATTTATCAGCATGCCTTAGACAATAATTATCGGTTTTTAAGTTATGGAGATGGAAGTTTGTTATTTACAGCATAATAGTTGTTATTCAACCAATCGCCATGTCTCTGGTTATTGTAAATAGACCAAGAAAATCAAACGCTTATACATATATAAACTGACTACCGTTTCCATTCACATGTCGACTTTAATTTCTTGATGTCACAAACGATACTATTGCTAAGTTATATGCCTATTTTTCTACCGGATTGATTATCATATAGATATGCCATTCTGACGCATTTCTAATTGAAAGTAGTAACTCAAACATACTATATTATTTGGTATAACAATTAACATCCATGCTTGTGACAAATTTTACATAATTTTCAAAATTATTTACAAGATTAGTAGAATTTTCAACCCATTAGTTGGCAGTTCCTCCGCGATTTTATAGTTTTCCGAAAAAATTATTATACCAATTAAATACTAGAATGAAGTATATAGTAAATAGTATTGAACTTGACAACCCATCATTACCAACTAGCAGTCAGCTGTTAGATAAAACCCCTGATATTTATAATTTCCATAACGTATCTGCTCGTGGTGCAATAAATCACAAGCATAAACAAAACAACAAGATAAGTCAGCAAGCGGCTATTCCCGTTCACTATCAGCAAAATTGCACCATGGCAGGATATAAAATAGATAACAGTAATAATATAGCGGCAACTTATGTTCATTATAAAACACAACCTTTTACTTTAATGTAGTTTTAAACAGTTGTAAATCATTCAATAACAGCAACTTCTAATAAAATTTGCAAAGACGCTTGTTTTTCTCAAAATAATTTTTTATCTTTAAATACCACTTTATACAAATAATGCCGAAGTGGTACCCGCTAAATGTAAAATTTACGGAAGCATCAGAATGTGTAATCAGCTAAATCAGGTTTACCTGATTAATTATCCCATAAATAATACACCACACACTATTCTTTTAGCTTAATCAAGCGTTGAAAGTAGGTATTTGTAAACCCAAATTCCTTCATTTAAAATCAATCACAAGCCAACCAGTATAGGCGATAACAATTAAATTAAACACAATGGTGTTGATATTTAGTTATTGCTCCTATTAATTAACATTTTACATAGTTTAAAATTATTACTTTCTTAAGAAGTAGTAAATAATACTGTATGCAAATAAATTAAAAAATATGAAAAAAATTATCTTAGCTGAAGATGATATCAATGACTGTGAATTATTCGAAGATGCTTTGCTGGAATTGGATATAAAAACGCAATTGACTATTTCCAGAGATGGTGTAGAATTAATGTCCACCTTGGACGAAACCGTCCCGCCCCGTCCGGATGCCATTTTTATCGATTTAAATATGCCTCGAAAAAACGGCTACGAATGTTTGACTGAAATTCGGAATAATGAAAAGTTGAAGGATATTATGGTGGTTATTTTTTCAACCACAAACAACAAATCGGCAATTGAAAAAACCTTTTCATTGGGTGCCAACTATTTTGTTTGTAAACCATGCTCATTTGAATTATTAAAAAAAGCACTTGAAAAAGTATTGCATTTTACCCATCTGGGACCTGCTGAACACCAACAACAAATAATTGAAGTGCGATAAATTTTAAGGTAATTAATATGATAAAACAAGTAAAACCATCGCTGCCTCAGGTTAGGAGATTCTATTTGCTTACTACGTTGTTTTTAGTGGGCCTCTCCTTTTATACTTTTTTTCAGATAAAAAGTTTGATCAGTAGTTCAGAATGGATAAATCATACTAATAAGGTCAACAGTTCTCTGGATAAGGTGTCGAATGCTTTTGTTAACGCTGTGAGCAATCAGAAAACATATCTGGTAACTGGTGATACAACTAAGATAATTGCCAGAAATGCAGATTTCTTTACTATAGATACACAGTTAAATGTTTTGGATAGTTTAACAAAAGACAATCCGGACCAAGCTGCAAATCTTCTTGTTTTGCGCAGGACAATTCATGAAAAAAGAGCAAATCTCGATGTCTTACTTCAAACTTATCCCCCATTCGAAATTTCAAACAGCTTGGCCAATAGTTTAGCAGATGCACTGCATAAAACCGAACTGGTTAACTACGAAATTGATAAAATGTCAACTTTAGAAAACAATCTATTGGCAGAACGCAACAAAAATTACACGCAACTTTCCACTATAACACCGCTATTTATCATTTGCCTTTCACTTGGGGCTGTATTAATCCTCTTAGGGTTTTATATTCGATTAAATAACGTAATACATGAATTACAGAAAGTACATGTAAAACTGGATATTTCCAACAAGGAGCTAGAAAACAAAAACAAAGAACTAATTAAAACTGGCGAACAGTTTTTAAAGATGTTTGATAACAACCCTGTGGCTCTCACATTTGGTGAAATAGATTCCGATAAAATTGTATATGCTAATAATGCATTCTTTTCCGCTTTCGGTTATTCCAAAGCTGAAGTAATCAATCACACTGCTGACGAGTTAAATCTGGTATCCCAGGAGGAAACAGCCCGTTTGTTACCCATTATTTTAGGCCACCTGCAGGAAAATCGAACGGTTGAGGAGTTACAAGCACTTCCCGGGGAAGAAAGGGCAGAATTATTATTACAATTGCGGGAAAAAATGTTTCAAAACGGTTTTGAAGTAAGTTATACACGCAAAACCGGAGAGACATTTATCGCGATAGTTTTTTATGAAATTATTGATATTGGCAACATTAAATATGCACTTAAATCTTATGTGGATATAACGGAACACAAAGAGGCACTTAAAGAAATTGAAGATCAAAAAGCTTTCTCTGAATTAATTATTGCCAGCGACCCTGCAATGGTTTTTGCTACAGATGAAAATATGCATATAACAGTATGGAATAAAAAAGTCGAAGTTCATTCTGGCTTAAGTAAAGAAGAAACTGTAGGTAAACATATTTTAGACATTTATCCGGAATACAATAATGAACAATGGCAACGCCTCCTGCATTCAGTATTGAAGGACGGGAAATCACTACATTTTTCAAAAGTGGAATTTAAACGTCGTAAAGGTTTTGGAGAAAGCTGGATTATCCCGTTAAGAAATAGTAGTCAAAATATTATAGGCATTTTGGCAATTACCCGAGACATAACGGAAACCACTGAAATGAATGTACGGCTTGAAAAAATTAATGCGGATCTGGCTAAAATAAATGAGGAGTTAAATAATACCACTGCTACCCTGATTAAAAGTGAAGAGCGGTATAATCGTATGATTAAGGAGGTAAAAGACTATGCTATATTATTTTTAAGTAAAGAAGGGCTTGTAGAAAACTGGAATGACGGAGCAGCTAGAATAAAAGGGTATCAGGCGGATGAAATTATAGGTGCCCACTTTTCAAAATTTTATACTGAAGAAGACAGAAAAAATGATTTACCTCAAAATTTACTACTGACCGCTATAAAAAATGGGAAAGCCATCCATGAAGGTTGGCGCATTCGCAAAGATGGCAGTAAATTTTGGGGCAATACCGTAATTACTGCCATTCATGATAATGATAATAATATCATAGGATTTTCAAAAGTTACGCGCGATTTATCTGACAAAAAAAATGCAGAGGATATTATTCTCGCCGCATATCGAGAACTTGAATATAAAAATCGGGAATTACAAAAAAGCAATAAAGAACTTGAATCTTTTAATTATATCTCCAGTCACGATTTACAGGAACCTCTGCGACAAATACAAATATTTGCATCTAGGTTTAACGACACAGAACTACAAAATTTATCTGAAACAGGCAGGGTATATTTTACTAAAATATATCATGCAGCAAAACGGATGCAGAATTTAATTTCTGACCTTTTAACCTACTCAAAAGCTAAAACGGAAGAGCGAAAATATAAATCCATAGATCTAACGACGCTGATTAATGAGATTAAAGAGGAATTTGCTGAATCCATAGCTGAGAAAAAAACCGTTTTTATAACAGAAAACCTGGGCACAATTCATGTAATTCCATTTCAGTTTCGACAACTTCTGCACAACTTGATTGGAAATGCTATCAAGTTTGCCAAACCGGATATGCCTTCTATAATTAAAATTCACATGGAAACGGTTAGTGCCGATGCGGTGCCTGATATTAATGTAAACAATGAATTACAATATTATCACATTACCGTAAGCGACAACGGTATTGGATTTGATCAACAATACCACAAACGCATTTTTGAAGTATTCCAACGTCTTCACGACCACCAAAAAATTGCAGGAACAGGTATGGGACTTGCAATAGCAAAAACAATAGTGGAAAATCACAACGGCATTATTCTAGC
>DAORKJ010000053.1:0-14538 GCA_035439505.1 Chitinophagales bacterium | reverse complement strand
AGCAGCACTGCACATTTTAGTAACCAGTTTAAAAGTATAACAGGAATAACACCTACCGTGTTTCAAAGAATTATTCTGAAAAAACGGGAAGTGAACAATGATTAAATAGTTTAAATAAATCAATTAATTAACAACAAAGTAAACATGGTATATTATGGTAAATGAACATCTAAATATTGTATTTGCAGATGACGAGGAGAATGATCGTCTCCTCTTTCTGGATGCATTAAAAGAACTGAAAATAAAAACAAATGTGCATACAGTAAATGATGGTATAGAATTAATGAATTACCTGAATAACAGCAACAATAGGTTACCACATTTGTTATTTCTAGATTTAAATATGCCAAAGAAAAACGGCATGGAATGTTTGAAGGAAATCCGCACAAATGAGCACCTGAACGACATTGCTATTGCCATTTTCTCAACTTCATTATCGGAAAAGGATATTGAAGAAACATTGATAAATGGCGCGAATGTTTACATCAATAAACCTAATAGTTTTGATGCTTTGATTCAGGTATTGAATAAGGTGGTGATGACTGCCTATACTTACCAAAACACGTTTTTTAATAAAGCTCATTTCTTATTGCGGCTTTAATTCTCATTTTGGTGCCTAAATTCCGGGCAAAACCACATAACAAATTGGGCTTACGAGCAACAAGTAATATCCCTGAAATTTGTTCTAATGTAATCATCCATAAATCGTGAGTTGATTTTATGGTTTGCAAATGCTAAACAGGATTAAAGGTTTAACACTTTTACTCCTTTTTTGCCTCAAACTTTTGCGCGTTATACACAGCATGGTCATAGTAATATACCGATTGGTATATTTTGGAATTTGATAATATATTAAATTGGTTAATTTTGACCTTAAACATCACCAACATGTATCACTTCTCTTATTTCAAAGAAAAAGACAGGCAAACAATACTGGCATTTTTAGAACAACATCCCTTTGCATTTATGACAGGCAGTTTTAATAATGGCGAACAGGTAGTAACGCAAGTGCCCATGCTAACTGTTGAGCGTGATGGTGAACTATATATTCAGGGGCATATTATGCGCAATACCGATCATCACAAAGCATTTATGGAAAATCCAAATGTTTTGGTGGTGTTTACAGGTCCGAGTACATATGTGAGCGCATCATGGTATAGCAATTCCCAAATGGGCTCTACATGGAATTATATGAGTGTGCATATGCATGGTAAGGTTCGTTGGATGTCGGCAGATGAATTAGTTCAACTCATGAAAACGTTTACATTAAAACATGAAGGAGGCGATTCCTCCTCTCCTACTATTTATGATAACCTTCCTGAAACTTATGTCGATAAAATGATGGCAGGAATAACCGGATTTGAAATTAAGGTGAATAAATTGGACAATGTATTTAAACTGAGTCAAAACAGAGATGAAAAAAGTTACATGAATATTATTGCCAAACTGGAAGCAAAAGGTGGAGAAAGTGCATTAATTGCCGAGGAAATGGAAAAAAGAAAAGCGGATTTATTTCCTGAGGGTGAAGTATGGGACGCGAATAAATTCGAATCGTAAGAATCTACCTTGCGGCAGACAGGTTCCTTTTATAAGTTAATAAATTGCCTCCAAACAATAATAAACTCCTCAATCCAAAAATATTTCCGGTAATGTTTTAACTGATTGCGGTAATTTTGTAAACTCAAAAGCAATAAGCTTTTTACAATGGACAAAGATATTTTATCAGAATATATTCAAAATTTAGTAAAAATGCCCGCAGATAAATCACAGTTGCTGGCAGAGGGGTTTGAAAATTATTTATTACCTAAAAACATGTTGCTGATGGAAGAAAATAAAATCAGCAGAGAAACTTATTTTTTGGAATCGGGGATTATTCGCTCTTATACTTATGATAATACAGGAAATGAAGTAACTACCAATATTTACACAGCTCCCTGTTTTGTCAACGATTTTTTATCTTTTTTCAAACAACAACCAACATCTGAATCGTTTCAAGCATTAACTGATTGCACTATTTGGAAAATGAGTTATGAGCAGGTGCAATTTTATTTCCATACTTATCCTGAGTTTAGAGAATTTGGGCGTATGATGTTGGTAACGAATTACTCCGAACTCCATAACCGTATGTTAGGCATGATAAAGGATACTGCAGAAACACGGTATCTAACATTGATGCAAAAACATCCTGATATTTTCAAACATGTCCCATTAAAAATAATTGCGTCCTACCTGGGCATTACAGATACATCATTGAGTAGAATCAGGAAAGAAATTGCCCTGAAATAAATACTTGTCAAATGGCAAGAATAATATCTTCCAGCTTAAAGAATTTTGTGACATCAATTCACTTAATGCTTTGTTATTATGGAAATCTTCACCAATGCTGTCCCAACCTGGTTTTCAGCCCTGTTTTTAATGTGTTTTCTGCTTCCGATTATTATGATTGTTCGAGCAGTTAAAACTGCGGCAATTAACTCCAATATCAACCCAACATCAGCCAAAAAAATCCCACAAATGGTTGCCCTCTTTTTAGGGTTATATTATCTATTTGTCGCCTTAATGAGTTATACCGGAATATTTCAGAAGAACACATTGCCACCAAAAATATTAGGGTTTACAGCGTTACCACTGATTGTATTTTATTTTTTAGTAGTTTATAGAGCAAAAATATTTTGGACATTGCTAAAAAATATAAAATTATCTGCATTGGTGCGTATACACTTATTTCGGTTTGTCGGTATATTTTTTATTCTCGGTTGGCAGTTTGACATTTTACCAAAATCATTTGCCTTGATTGGTGGACTTGGAGATATATTTGTTGCATTTACAGCCATTTTTGTAGCCAGGCTAATTGATAAAAAAGTGCCTAATTACAAAAGAATTACCCTGATCTGGAACATCATTGGTCTTTGGGATATACTTAGCGTATTGTTTAGTGCAATTATTATCACCAAACAAGCAATAGCAACCAACACCACCGGTATTTTAGAAATGACGAAATTTCCGTTTAGTTTAATACCTGCATTTGCGCCGGCGACGATAATATTTTTACATATCTGCATTTTCAAAAAACTTAAAATGCAGGATAAAACATCCTGATTTTTTCGCCGGTCGGGAGACCGGGGTGGCGTCTGGAGTTAAAAACTCCACGACAACGGCGCAACTTCGTTGCTTGAGGGGTTAGTCGTAAATTTTTCATTCTTGTAACAGCAAAATGCTTATCGCTATTCAACCAGTGTTCAAATATTTGTCGCAATTATTGAATTCACATCAAATTGTACATCAAATACATAAACCAACTCGGTGAGGTCGAAGACCCTCACCAGTTGTCGTGGAGTCTTTGACTCCAGACGCCACCCCGGTCTCCAGACCGCTGCAATAAACCCGCAATCGAAGCCCTCCCTGCTCTGTAACACCTTCAACAAGCCCCCATCCTAAAAAAACCTACCCAAACTCAAAAAATAATCCCATTTTTTATAATTTAAGCCTGACTTTTAAGTAACAAACAACTGATTACTTGAAGTTACCCAAGTACCATTTACCCAAAAAATACCCAATATGCTTAAACAATTTGCTGAGGAAAGCGAAAAAAACAGGTTTGAAACGTTCATTGATGCCATTTTGGCAATTATCATGACCATTTTGGTTTTAGAATTTAAAGTACCGGAAGAGGCATTTGAATCTGATGGTGATATTAAATCATTTCTCCATCATTTGACGCCTTCTTTTTTGAGTTATTTAATCTCTTTTTCTACTATCGTTATTTTATGGATGGACCATCACAATTTATTTAGATTGCTGAAAAAAGTTGATATTCCACTCATATTTTTAAATTTTTTATTCATTTTGTTTTTATCAGCTACTCCATTTACTACATCACTGGCAGGCAGAAATTATGAAAGTGCTTATGCCGTAACAATAGTTGCGGGTAATTATATATTAATGAACCTGACATTTTCTTCTATTTGGGCCTATGCTATAAAAAACAAAATGATTAAGGAGGATGCGCAAATACAAGTTGCATCGAAACGAGAAAATGGCATTATACTAGCCGGCATTGGCCTTCAAGTGGCAAGTATTCCTTTAGCTTATGTCAATACACTTATCCCGTTTTTTTTATTCATAGTGGTACTAATTTTGCATATTTACCGTTTAAGTAAACACTAATCAATCATTAAAAAACAAACCGGGATTTTGAAAAAGTGTAATTCTCTTTTCAGCCAATTTTTACCTTTGTAAAAAATTAATTTTTCCAAATGTTATCATTTAATCTGCCTTTATTTAATTTATTGAAGATGAAACATATTTTCATGGCACTTGTATTTTTTGGATGCCAAAACCTCACCTTTGCACAATGCGATTTGATTTTATGCGACCAGGCACCAAGTGGCGATACTATTCCATGTGAAATAGATATTGATGTTACTCAATATTTAGAAAACGAAGTGGAATACGACCCATATACCGGCGACTCAATTGGTGTTGAACTCGCCAAAACCTTATATTTTATTGTAGGTTGTGTTGATCCATTTGAAGTGGATAAGCTCACTTTTGTGCTTCGCGAAACTATGGATGCAGCAGCGAACATTTATAAAGACATCGAATCAAAAACACTTGAAGTGCAACCGGATTGGAATTTCGGCTGGATTAGCTGGAAATTTACTCGTGAAGGTATATTTTGGATGGATGTGCGGTATAATGATGTCACTTTTTCCACAACACTGGTGGAAATTGATACGCATGAATAATTGACTTCCGGATTTAGCAAACATCAAATAAGGTATTTGGTGCTTTGATTTAGGTAACTAAATTTCATTTTACATAATTAGGAAATTAGATTATGCGACAATTATTTTTAATATATCTGCATTTTTAAAAAAAATCAATTTTGGGAATAAAACATCTTGATTTTTTCGCCGGTCGGGAGACCGGGGTGGCGTCTGGAGTTAAAAACTCCACGACAACGGCGCAACTTCGTTGCTTGTGGGGTTAGTCGTAAATTTTTCATTCTAGTAAAATCAAAATGTTTATCGGCAATTAACCAGTGCTGAAAAATTTGTCGCAATTATAGAATTCAAATCAAATTGTACATCAAACACAAAAACCAACTCAGTGAGGTCGAAGACCCTCACCGGTTGTCGTGGAGTTTTCAACTCCAGACGCCACCCCGGTCTCCTGACCGCTACCCTAAAACTACAAGCGAAGCTTAACCAAATTGGTCATGAATAATCCCAAATCTATAACACCTTTAGTGCAACCTCGCCAGAAATTGTTACCCACAATAAATTAACCCCTTTAACCCCAATTCCAATTAAACCATATCCTTGGTTATTCCGAACTTTAATTTATTCAAATCGGTTTTTATTGATTAACTTTCAAATTCATGCATACCATATTACCCTTTTTACTGTTAATGGTTGTTGTTATTGTCCTGCTGCAAATGTGGGCAAAACACCTTAAAATAGCCTATCCAATTTTATTGGTAGTAGGCGGATTAACCATAAGTTTTTTACCCGGTTTACCCCATATTAATGTTAACCCGGATATGATATTTTTTATGTTTTTGCCGGCTTTATTATTTGAAGCAGCATGGACTATTTCATTTAAAGAAATGCGCAAATGGTGGCGTA
Source organism: Chitinophagales bacterium (assembly GCA_035439505.1). Taxonomy (GTDB): domain Bacteria; phylum Bacteroidota; class Bacteroidia; order Chitinophagales; family BACL12; genus UBA7236. Next base: position 8,908 of record DAORKJ010000053.1, on the reverse strand, counting down.
TTATCGGGAGTTTTGCATTTTTAGTGGTATTTCTTACTGCATTAGCAGTTGCCTTATTTACGAATTATCTAATTCCGGGATTTACTTTAGCTTTGGGATTCTTATTAGGTGGCATCATTTCCCCACCCGATGCAGTCAGTACAGGTGCTATCACCAAATTCGTGAAAATTCCGAAATCGTTGTCCGCAATCTTGGAAGGCGAGAGTTTATTAAATGATGCCTCTTCATTAATCATTTTCCGTTTTGCTTTAATTGCAGTCGGCACGGGACAATTTATTTGGCAGGAAGCCTCATTAAGTTTTTTATGGATGGTTGCCGGTGGCGTTGGAATAGGTTTAGTATTAGCCTGGATTTTTGTCCAGGCACACAAACGTTTACCAACTGATGCACCTTCCGATATTGCATTAACTCTTGTTGAACCCTATCTTATTTATTGGGTTGCAGAACAAATACATAGTTCAGGTGTATTGGCTGTTGTTGCAGCAGGTTTATATATGTCGTCGCGCAACTTAACATTTTTAAATAGTGGCAGTCGGGTAATGGGGTATAGTGTTTGGGAAAGTTTTGTATTTATTCTCAATGGTGTAGTATTTCTTATTATCGGTTTACAACTTCCTCAAATTGTGGATGGATTAGAAGCTTCAGGTATTCCCTTGAAAACAGCAATTGGTTATGGTGTTTTAGTCACTGGCGTAATTATCATTGTCCGTATCATCAGCTCATATGCCGCATTATTAGCTACATTTATTTTTCGTCCGGCTGTTGCGCCGCGATTCACCAGTAAAAAAAGATTACTGTTGATGCCTATGTTACTGGGTTGGACAGGCATGCGTGGTGTGGTGTCACTTGCAGCAGCATTAGCCATACCGGTTCAAATTAACGGGGCAGATTTTCCTTACCGCAATCTCATTTTATTTATCACATTTGTTGTTATTTTATTAACCCTTGTCATACAAGGCCTTACATTACCAATATTGATTAAACGTTCAAAAGTATTTGATGCCATTTCAGAAGAACCGGATGAAGAATTCCGTAAAAAAATGAAAATCGGCTTGCGCGAACAGAGTTATTTATTTTTAAAAGAAAAATACGAAAACGAACCGGAGAATGATGTTGTAATGCAAAAAATTATTCAACATTGGGAAGAAAAAACAAAAGCAGGCGATCAAACGTGGATGAATGATAAAATTAAATCTATTTTAATCGAAATGCTTGAAGTGCAACGCAAATACCTGACCGAACTCAACAAAGATCCTGAAATCGACGAAGAAATAATTCGCACCCAATTATACCAAATCGATTTAGAAGAAGAGCGATTGAAAATAGTTTAACCATTTATCCAATAGCTGGCGAAACGAAACCGGTATATTAATCAAAAGGCAGTAATTGCTGGCCCCCCAATAACATTTTCTTATTACCTTTGTGCGGTGAACAGCAAAATTAATAAACGCCAATTATTCCCGGTGGTAGTAGCCTACTGCCTGTTGCTGTTTTGTTACGCCTTTCAAATATGTTATTTCCAAAATCAGACATTTAATTCCGATAGTTTCCCCGAAGACCAATACCAACATCAGGGTTTTGCCGAAGCAATAGGTGCAGTTGCTAATACTGAAAGGCTTCAAATCGCGGGAAAATTCAATTCAATTACACCTTTTAAAACAATAATAGAATCCGTACAAAAAATAGAAGCTGAAAACAAAGGATATACTTGCAGCTTATTTAATCAGTATACATTTTATACCAACTATTTAATACTACGGTTACTTCAATCAGCTATCATCTTCCCTTTTCATTATTTTTGGTAATCATATTTAATACCACTCATTACGTGTATTTGACCCTGCAAATGGGTACCTAGATTTTCAAGTTTTAAGTAGCTTGTTAATGTAGCAATTACAAATTAATTAATGTAATGCGTGGTCTGTTACTTTATATACATATTGTATACATACCAGTATTTCCTAATGAACAAATAAATTAATCAGTCAGATATTTTTATATCTGAACAAACTTTCAAAATAAAGTTATGAATACCAGTGCTATCATATTTGGAATCATTGTGATTCTAATAATCGTTTTACCTATTGTAATGTTAAATACCTACCGCAAAAAACGCGAAAAAAGGTTATTTCAACAATTAGCTCAATTTGCAGGCAACCAGCATGCAACTGTAACCCTTTACGAAGTTTGGGGAACATCAGCCATAGGCATGGATGAAGCGCAAAACAAATTATTTTTCACCAAAAATATTCAGGGTATGGAAATATTTATGATTGCAACATTACCCGAAATAGAAAAATGCACGATAAATACCATCACCAGAATGGTAAGAGACAATGAATCTAATATCAGTGTAACAGATAAACTAGAATTAGTTTTGCGATTTATTGACAAGTCCAAAGAAGACCTTATTTTACCCATTTATAATGCAAAAACCGATAGTCTGACCTTATCCGGTGAACTGCAGTTAATTGAAAAGTGGAATACTATTATCAATAAATCGTTAAAATCAAAGTAATTATAATCAATTTTTATGTGGACATTACCGGAAAAGGTAATGTCCATAATTTTTTTATAAAGTCTCAGCCAACTCCCCTCTCCGCGCTTTTAGTCCGCTGAGGCGGGTGCACCCCATCAATCTCTCAACAACACCTTTTCCACAAATCGAATGCCTTTATTATCTGTTAATACAACCAAATAAATTCCTGTCGCTAATTTTGGATTATAATAATTAGCCATAATTGTTCCTTCCGTAACGTGAACATTTTCAGTATGACACAATTCACCAGAGAGTTGTAAAAGCGATAATTGGAATTCACCATCAGGTAAATTTTGAGCAACTACATTAAATTGATGTGGAGCTCCGTTATAAACATAAAATACCGGTTCGGTTATCTGACTACAATCGCCAAAACCAACACCTAAATCGGCAAGAGATAAATCATTATTAACCAATTGTAATTGATAATAATATCCGCCGCCATTAGCAATAAAATAATTATAATATTCCATCTCTGTTGAATATCCAACAGCGGGAATAGTTGCTATTGGATAAAACTGAACACCATCTACACTTCTCGAGATAACAAAAGCTGATGCATTGTTTTCAGTTGCAGTAGACCAATTGATTTCGACGCCGTCGTTAACACATTCAACATTAAAATCAACCAATGTTATCGGCAATGGATGTGCAGTTTGATCAATGAGTGTCCATACACTTACAAAATTTGCAGCAGAAACGGTAACGCCTGTAACTGTATTTGTTACTGCGTTAGCAGCACCTATTGGCGCATAATTGTCCCAGCTGTTAGTTGGTGTATAATATCTTTCAGCTTTTAAATCTGCTTCATTAATTGAATTACCAACTGCCGTGTGTTCTGCATCTATATAGGTAAAATCGATAGAACCAGATGGTTTTGTTGTATATCCCGGTGTGCTGATCAACCAAAATCTGTCAATTACTTCTGCCGAATTATTAAATGTAACATCGTTAGTCATATTGGTAACAATGGAAGGACGATAAGTATTATTATCCCAGGTAGCTCCACCATACGTAGCAAATTCAAACGAGCCACTTCCAACACCAGCGGTTGAAATCTGAATAGAAACCGGAATTTTATTTAATCCAGCAGAAGTAAAAGGAACAATATATATTCCTGTGCTTGTGCCTATTGTCCATCTAACTCTGTTATTTTCATCTTCACTAATAATATTCCCCCCCGTACCTGCCGTAGTTATTGCATTTCCATTCGAATTATTAATAACCAGATATATCCCATTGTCCATGGTCATAATGGCATTATTATTTAAAATTAATCTCGCCTGTGCAAATAGGTTGATATTACAACAAAGTAATATCCCCAAAAAATACATGTAACGAATAACTTTCAAGGTCATAATTTTTGTGTGTTTATCGCTTCCACTTTTTCTGTAAGCGAGTTAATTAATTCTTGTTGTTGTTGAATTAACGTTTTGAGCAATTCAATTTCGGCTTGTTGTTCCTGCATAGCTTGAACCATAGGCACCACAAACTGACCATAACGCAATCCATAGGTGTCGTTTGCATTATCAGGAGCATCAACGCCACTAAATTCGTAGTGTAATTTTTGTGCAGCAGCTTCCACTTCCTGTGCAATAAATCCGGATTGTAATTCATCTGATTTTTTTGCGACAGCATTTTGGTCAATGGATGAATCTGCAATATTTAAATGTGCATTAATTGCATTGATATCTAAATGGTAAACTACAGGACGCAAAGCCATGATAAATTCCAATCCCGGAACAACTTCACTTACATCTTTTTTAAATCTGCCATCCGAAATATTTGTCCAGTCGACATAACCACCAATACTCGTTACACTTGCATCACCAATACGTGCTGAATTTGATGCTGTTAATCGAGCACCGTTTCCAATTGCTGTACCGTTTGTAAAATCGGTACCTACACTTTGATCGGCATCGTAACCAATAAAAGTACATGACGCATTTAAGTCATTAAAACTACCTGCTCCATATCCAACAGCAACATTATTTGCACCGGTTGTATTTAACTCTAATGCAGTTGAACCCACAGCTACATTGTTCGCACCGGTTGTATTTGAATATAATGCTGTAAAACCAATTGCAACACCATTTGATGCGGTTGTGTTACCGGTTAATGCTGAGTGGCCAACACCAACATTATTACTGGCGGTAGTAGCATCCAATACATAACTTCCTAACGCCACATTGTTTGTGCCTATTGTAACTGTATTTAATGCAAACGAGCCAAGAGCAACATTTCCTGTACCAGTTGTATTATCTTCAAGTGAATAAGGTCCTACTGCAACATTATAATTTGTAGTAGTAGCAGCAGCCATACTATTATAACCTATTGCCACATTTTGAAATCCGGTGGTTAATGCTCCTAGTGCATTATTTCCCACACCAATATTATGCGTACCGGAAGTAAGTGCATCTAAAGTGTTATATCCAACTGCAACATTATCTGTACCCGTTGTTCCTGTTTTTAATGCTCCTGAACCCAGCGCAGTATTTCTTATTCCGGTTGTAAGTGCTTCTAAAGCATAATAACCTAAAGCGGTATTATCTCCTCCGGTAGTATTTAAGCGCAGTGCATAATATCCAATGGCAGTATTATTAGTGGCAGTAGTTGTAAAATACATGGCGTTAAATCCGACAGCAGTTAAATTACTTGAGGTGGTGGTATATAAGGCTGCACTTCCAACAGCCACATTATTAGTTGCAGTTGTTGCAGAATATAAAGCATTACGTCCTAACGCCGTATTCGCACTTCCTGTAGTTAAAGAATACAACGATTGAAATCCAATTGCGGCATTATAACTTGCTGTTGTTCCGATTCCGAGTGATGCGCGACCGACAGCGGCATTTTCAACTCCAGTGGTGATATTTTCCATATTGTAACTTCCTACTGAGGTATTACTATGCCCTGTTGTTGCATCTTGTAACGATTGAAATCCGACAGCGGTATTTCCAAAAGCAGTAGTGTTATAACGCAGTGCCCCTGACCCAACTGCTGTATTATTAAAACCGGTTGTATTTGACGTTAATGCATTCTGACCAGTTGCGGTATTATCGCTTCCAGTTGTATTAACCGCTAAGGCATAATATCCGGTTGCTGTATTATTACTACCTGTTGAGTTGCCTCGTAAAGTGTAATATCCAATTGCCGTATTATTTGCGCCGCTTGTATTACTAAACATACTATTAAAACCAATGGCAACTGTATTGCTTACTGTGGAATTATATAAGGCAGAACTGCCTATCGCCACATTATATCCACCAGTAAGATTTTGATGTAATGCATTTGTCCCAATCGCCACGTTTGATGTTCCGGATGTATTTCCAAGTAAGGCTTCCTTACCAACAGCGACATTATATGTACCTATTGTATTAGCAGCTAATGCATTGTATCCGAAAGCCTGATTTTCAAATCCTGTTAAATTTGATGAAAGTGCATTCGTACCCATAGCTGTATTACTATAACCTGTCGTATTTAATTGTAAAACAAAAGCACCAACAGCATTATTATCAGAACCACTAGTGTTGCTGAATAATGCTCCATAACCAACTGCACTGTTATAATTACCGGAGGTATTTGTATTTAAAGTATAAGCGCCAAACCCGGCGTTGTTGTTAGTTGCATTTACTTCACCTGCACCCGAACCTATAAAAACGGATCCGCCATGACTAATCATACCTGCATGCGCATTATTTGTTCTTAACATGATGGGTTGATTATCTACGGTGCCTAAAAAATGTATTGCTGGACTGGTACCATTATTTCCAAATAAGGTCCAACCGGTTATACTATTTAATATTGCTCTCCAGGCAGTGCCGTCGTACATATAAAATAAATTTAAAGTAGTGTCATACACCAATAATCCGGTTGCGGGTGAAACAATGGCAATACGTTGTGCACTGCTCATACGCGGTGCTAAAAAGCCTTTAGTAGTAGATGTAATATCCAGCATAGCTGAAGCATCTGCAACCACACCGGTTGTATTGATGGAAATGTTTTGTGCCCGAACTAATACAGTTGAACAAAGCAATACCGGGAGTAAAAAAATGAAACGGATTTTCATAACTATCAGTTTACGCGTTTAATAATAACAACAGCGAACTGTTGCGCAATTGAAATAAAATCAACCCCTGCCGAAACAGAGGTTGATAATTCAATCTAATTCACTTCGCATTGGATAGAATGAATGAGTTGATGCACACTTCATGAGGTAGCAGATGTTCTTCCTGAGCAATGGTATGAGGAATACCGGGCTTACTGTTTCTTCTAAGTTCATTGTTCTATTCAATTTGCGAAAGTGAATGTGAAACCAAAGAAACAGTGATAATAGAGTTCCCACAATGCCATAATTTGTTTAAATTTACCCTTTCGGAAGGATGTTAATACATCATATCTTATTGATTTTCAATACTTTATTTAACTTTTATTTTACATTTCGGATTATGAATGGAAATTGGCAGGAACTGCACGAACTCATACATACCATGAGCCCCTCCGAGAAGGGGTATTTCAGGAAATTTGTCGGCGGTTACAGCGATGGGGAGGATAAAGTTTATGAATACCTGTTCGACCTGCTCGACAAACAATCCGTATTGGATGAAGATATTATCGTGGCGCGCTTGAGGACTAAATGTAAAAACCTGCATACGGTTCGCAATCATTTGTATAATCAAATGCTCAAAAGTTTGAGTAGTTATTACAGCAAAAAACATCTCACTTTCGAGTTACGAGAAGCGTTAAATAATATAGAGATTTTACAAAACAGAGGACTTCATGGTCAGGCGGATAAATTTATTCAGTATGGTATCGATAAATGTGACAATACTGATTCCTATGCTTATCAATTATTATTTATCCAGCAACTCAAACAAAATATTCAGCATCAAAAGGAAACCATGAAACCGGCGATGCGGAAAATGATAAGCGATAAGATTATTCAATCGGCATCATTTATTTTACACCGCCAGCAAATTTTAGATGGTTACAATAAATCTGTCGACTGGCTAAACACGAATTATCCTTTGTATGATGACACTGTGCGGGAAGAAGCCAATTTGTTATTACTCAATTTGTCGAACATTGTAATTAACGATGACTTTGGCTACAGTGAACTCAATTTATTATACGCAGCCATGGCCAATATTTGTCGCCTCACTAATAAACTGACAGATGCTATTTATTACCAGCAAAAAACCATAACCTTAATCGAAACCCTCGACCTCGTGAAAATGAACAGGGAAAGCAGTTACAGTGCCGCCTTGTACAACCTTGGTTCAATGTATTTCGAACACAATCATTTCAAAGAACTAGAGCAGTTGATTCATAAAATGGAACAATTACAATTCCAGAATAAATCTGCTGCATTAATTAATTATACTGTTGTTTATGTTTTACGCATTCATTTGCATACCGGGTTAAAACAATATGCTCGCATTACCGAATATGCACAAGATGCGATTACTTTTTTTGAGGAAAATAATACCGTGCCCAATCTCAATTTCGATTTCCAAATTCGTTTATTGGGATATTATATTAATACCAATCAACTCAACAAAGCGGTTGATCAGGTAAATTTTATGCTTAGTCATTCCTATACACATAGTCAGCCAACTTTCCATATTCATGTCCGACTCATGCAATTAATTATTCACTACGAATTAAAAAATAATGTATTGCTGCCTTCTTTATACCGAAGCACTTACCGGTTTATGAATCGTTATCGTCACACTTATAAAACCGAATCCACTATTTTAAATTTCTTACGCCGCACCTTGAATAGTCGCGATAAACAGGATACACAAAAGGTGCTGAATAACTTACTGGGTGTATTGGAAACCAATGCCGAACAATTGGAGGAACGCGGGTTTTTCAGGTCGTATTTCGATTATATTGGGTGGTTGAAGGGGAACCTGCCAGAGGCAGACAGGCGCAGATGACGCGGATTGAACGGATTTTCGCGGATTTTTTTTGGGGATGATTGTGAGTTGAAAGGGAACCTGCCAGAGGCAGACAGGCGCTGATGACGCGGATTGAACGGATTGGCGCGGATTTTTTTTGGGGATGATGTGTTTTGGATGGGCCTGCATGGCGGCAGATAGGCGCGGATTTTTTTTCTGCGTGTGCAGATCATTTTTTATTATTACAACAGTATCAAAGAACGGTGGTGGGGAAAAATAATTTTGGGTGGTGATGGGGTGTTTATTTTTCTTGCATGAGTTTTTTTATCATTTCATTTTGTTCGGCTACTAATTTTTGTAAGGTTTCGATTTGGGATTGTTGTTCCTGGACTGCTTTTACCAGCGGGACAACAAATTCTGCATAACGAAGACCGTAAGTGCTATTTTCATTTTGAGGCGCATCTACACC
>DAORKJ010000052.1:14708-25382 GCA_035439505.1 Chitinophagales bacterium | reverse complement strand
ATATCAAAACTGTTTATGGCTTCTAACAACCCAAGTCCAAAAACCGGCGGAGCTGCCCGAACTGATAACATGGTTCCGGGAGGGAGCGGTATATAGGTATTATTAATTGTATAAATTGGTCGCAACAAACTATATGTTGTGCCATCGGGATAACTATAAAATTCTTCTATATAAGTAGTAGTTACATTTCCTTCCGCAAGAGTACCGAAAATGGCTTTGTCCTGCAATTGTCCTCCGAAACCGGGAGCCGGATTTGGACCACCATGGTCATCGGTACCCGGAATACTTAATCTGAATACGCTGGGTTTATCGCCGCGTCCGTCGAGCGTATGGCAATTTACGCAACTCACATCATTAAATATGGGGCCAAGACCTGCATTATTGGGAGCAGGTGCAGTAACGAATGTTGCTTCAAATGTCACATCACCTTCCATATGTTTTTGAAACGCACTTGCACTCAAATTGGGAGCAGGTGTTGAAAATGCGGCTGATGTTGCTTCGTATAAAGTAGTAGCACCACCGGCGGCATATTCATCCGGATTATACCAATTGATTATTTCCGGATCGGTGGCACAACTATAAATAATTGTAGAAAAGGCAAGTATTATCACGGAATAAATGATAATACTTGTTGTAGTTATTGTTGAATTGTTGCTGTTAAATGGCATCAATTAAAGGTTTTACTTCACTTTCTAATTCTTCCTGTAAATGGCGAACAGATTCCTGAGCCGCTTCAATGGCAGCAGGATTGTCGAAAATAGCCTGCGTAAAAGTTCCCGGAATGGCATCAATTAAATCGATACTTGCCTGAATTTCTGCTTTAATATGAGCATCTAAATCAGCATCTTTTGAAATAATAAAATCACTAATTCCACTGCCATCCATTAAATATTTTCCATCATATAAATTTTGGATACTTCTAATATTATCTTTAAAATCTTCTTTGCTGTTTGCACTAAATCTGCTCTCCTCTAATGTAATATCCAATTGTGAAAGCGGGTCGTAAATTTTTCCGTTTGCCACTTCATCTGCAATGGCAATCATACCATTTATGATTTCCTGCATAGCAGATTTTTGACTGATATACATACTGCCAGATTCACCAGCCATAGCGATTTCATATTGGAAATTTTCGCCTGTTGGATTCCAGCTATTTTGCAAATTATAGGTATCGCTTTCGAGACTTTGTGATGTAGCAATTAAATATTCAAATTCACGTGGTGTAAATGCATCAATTGTTTTATCACCATTTTCACCCCATAATAAAAATTCAATGGTGTGGAAACCTTTTAACGTACCTTCTAAGCCATCGATATATGATTTAGTTAATACAGCACCACTACTTAATACAGCTTCTAAATCAACCACATTTACCGGCCAGCTATCAATAGATGGGTCGATACCATTGGTGGAAACAGGTCCGAATAAAAATCCTTCAGACTGCTCCCATGGCTTGCGGGTATTGCGCCAGGCCTGACGTGCAGCTTCAAGATTTGAAGTAGTGGCATCTGTTTGTAAGGTAGTTACAGCATCTACTAATAATTCACTTTTCGCATGTAAATCGATATACGTTTCGGTAATTACATTTTGAGATAAATGCCCTAAAATTGGTTGGAAATCATAATTGTTGATGTCCGTTGGATTATCATCTTTACACGAAGAAAATCCAAACAAAGCTGCAATAAATACTAGCGATGTTAATTTTATTTTTTGAGAAGTATGCATGTAATATATATTTTAAATTTTAAAAATGATAAGCCAATGCAAGTGTGAATGTGTTTTCTTTATTTAAATCAGGAATACCAATAGTGCGAAAAGTATAATCGGATTTAATGGCAATATTTTTATTCCAGCAATAATTTAATCCGGTGCGAATTTCTGAACGTTCCCATCTTGGATTATCGAATATTTCGCCGGATGTTTTATACATGGAATCGTAATAATAATAACCGGCAAAAACATCTAGACGATGTACGTCTTTTTCGAGAAAGGATAAAACATTATAACCGGCTTCAGCAAAATAACCAAGTACTGCGCTGGCAATTGGTGTACGTTTTACATTCAGATTATTGGATAAATTTCTATTTGCTTCTGAAATAGTAGCGGCATTTTGCAAGGTGCCGCTCAAAAACATGGCATTAAAAGTGAAAGCTGAAAATTGTGCATGTAAATGTGCATCTACTATTTGCACAACGCCATCGGAAGTGATATCCGGTTTTGGTCTGTTTGGGGTGCTATTTCCTGTATAAGAACTTACGCCAAAAACTACATCATCGTTTACTACATAGTCTAACCTCGCGGCTAAGGCAAAAGCTTCAGCATTCACATATTCAAAACGTGTCTGATTGCCGCGTTGAATCCAGTTTGCCGAACTAAATGCAGAGTTGTCTAATCCGCTGATAAGGGCTAATTCAAAAGCCAACTTTTTCCATTCAACCTCTGCACCAATGCCATTTTCATACCATGCGGCAGGAATTAAATTGGCTTCCATATTATTATAAGTGGAGGTCATATAATCGAGCGGTTCGCCATAAGCCGCAATATGACCAACCGGAACGGATATTCGGCCCGCTTTAAGTTCGAGCCAGGGTTTTGCCTGCCAAGCTATCTCCAATTCCTCAATAATTACTTCACCACCTTTTTCTATTTCCATTTCAAATTCACCAAATTCTTCAAACTTGTCAAATTCCATGGTAGCGCCTGTTCCACCGTGTTCAAATTCAATTTCCATTTCCAGTTTCACCTTTTCGGAAAAAGCGTATTCCGGCTCAAATACAATCCGGTTTAGGTCGATGTTGTTGCGTTTGTCAGGGTACGTTTCCCAGTCGAACACGTTAAATGTCATCTCACCATAACCATGCAGTTCAAACTTGTCGGCAAATGATTTTTCAGGCTCTTCGGCAGTCTGTGCCGCAAGCTGTAAGCCCCAAAAGGCAATGGATAAGGAGGTTATGGCGTATAGTTGCATTATTTAGATTTGTTCTAAACAACGCAAAAGTAAGTGCAGGGGAGGGAACAAAAAAGGAATGGTGTCAAAATACCCTAATTAGGGTAGGTCGAAAAATGTGTAGACATATATGTAGTTACAACTATTTGTTATGACTACAATAAATGGGCTTATTTCAAAAAAGTTAAACTGTAGTGTGTTTAGGTTTATGCAGCCACATAAACAATAAAATAAAAAACAGGGGAATACTTCTGTAGCGACTCAGGGTGTCGGCGTCGGTAACCATTAATCCATATATACCTAATAATTCAAGTCCAACTATAATCATAAATAAAGCGGTGGTTGAAAATGGTTGTTTTTGTCTCAACATTTTAATGAACAGAAAAACAATGATTAACCAGACAATCATTAATTCCAAACTTTGGTATAATCGAAAAACACTATCGCTATGTAATAAATTGGGCCGAAAAAAAATATTATTCAATGCATAAGGAATTTGTTGAATAACGGCAATGCCATCACCACCAATCGCAGCAAAAGTATAATCAGGGTCCGGCGCTCCATTTAAGAAATAAGTTTGTTCAGATTGTGCGTAATTAAAATAATTCAGCTGCGGAAATATGATTGGAACGGCAAAAAATAAAACGATAACCGTGATGGTATTGATGATAAATGTTTTATTGAGGTATTCCGGTTTTACAATAGTTCTCGCAAAAAACAATAGTAATAAATTTAAGCTGACCAAAATTGCCAGGTAGTCGCGGATTAAAAACAAAACATAAATACACACTATCAAAATCAACAGAGGTTTCGCCGGTGTTTTGCTGCGGTTGGGGCTGTTTTCAATAGTAAACAATTGAATAATAATGATACATAACAACATAAACACCGGAGCCTCTTTGAGCAGTCCGCCTGTCCAGAAAACGATTGAAGGTAAAAAAAATAGGAACAGGAAAATCCGGTTTTTTTTGTCGGCATCAATAACAAGAAAACGATTTAAAGATTTGTATAAACCCAAAGTTGCGGCGAAACTGCCAAATGCAATTAAAACGATATTTGCCCAAACATTCCCAAATGTAAACACATTTAAAATAGCCAGTAAACGCACCATATGATATTCGTTTACATGCCATTCGATGTACAATGCTTTTTGGTAGGGGATTAAATGAGCAGGTATATTTTCAAGTGAGCTACGTGTGATTAATTCAAAAAAATAGGTCGGATTGTCGAATAAACTTTGATAAACAATTTGACTATCGTGAAAATACCTGAGACTATCGCCGTGACCGATTATATTGAGCCAGATATAATAATTAGCAAAACCCAGCAAGAGTTTAAACAAGAAAGCAGCATAAGGCCAGGCCGGATTTATTTCTTGTATTTTGAAAAAATCGAAGCGATAAATAATAAATAGTAAAATAGTTGCCCAGAGTGCCGGAATCAGAAATTCTTGCATGGTTCAAAGATACTGAATAAGCCACTTCCTAAATTCAATTGGTAAACAATAGTTTATGTGTTACTAAACCATAAGGCATATTGAGTGATAAAACATACCATCCATCGGGCAGTTCGGGCAGGTTGTAAGTTGATTCACCTGGCGGAGTGGTAAATGTAAAAATAATCTGACCAAGTGCGTTCACAAGATTACATTTCACGTCTTCAGCAGCTTTATTAGTTAAATATATTGTTTTATCATAACTCCAAATTTCAGCGTGTTCATGTTCAACCAATGTATGTCCCGGTGGAATTAATCCGGCATCGGCTCGCATTGCAATTAAATAATAATGACTATCGTCGTAGCCATAACCTGCCATTATTAGTTTGCCATCGGATTGTTGACTTAAAGCAACACAATAATTTTTGTCCAAGCCGGAAATAAAATCTTGGTCACCTTCGCCGCCTATTGATTCGTCTAGTAAACCATTTTCAGTCAATCTGGAAATTGTCAAATTATATAATCCATTTCCGGTTGCTTTACCTCCGGAGCCTCCTACCAATATTTTATTGTCAGATTGTATCAGTATATCATTTGCGACTGAAACACAGTTGCCGGTTAAATATTGAATATTTCCTGTTTCTGAAAAATTACCTGATAACACACCATCCTGTGTTAACCCAATCAGAATATTTCTATAATAGGGAGAACAATCCTGGTAACCATAATACAAGCCAAAACCTGCTAAAATTATGGTATGATCTTTTAACTCAGCAATTGCATTTAACGCCATAGCATTTGCTACATTGGTAACCAGTTTACCTCCATTAGCAAAAGTTTCATCCAACTTGCCGGCTTGATCATATCTGGCAATTGCAAAATCATTATTTAGTTTACCGCCTACTAGTATTTTACCATCATGCTGCCTGTAAATGGTTTGTGCTGCACATGGTGAACCATCAAATGCTTCGGTTACAATACCATTTTTGCCAAAGCTTGGGTCAGGACTTCCATCCGGTAAACATCGGCCAACAAAAAAATGATTAATATCATCAGAGCCTATATCAATGTAATGGCCACAAAATAATATTTTGTTATCGCTCTGTATTAAAATATCATTAATAGTTGCCGTAAAATTCATCTCAGAAACAAATTGTATGGCAAAACCATTATCACCAAAACTAGAATCAATTTGGCCTAATTTATTTAACTTAATTAAGGTAGCTTCAACCGGGTAATAATCTGAAACAGGGTAACAACTTAATCCCACAATAATACTTTCATCTTCGCATATTGTTGCGACATTCATATCCTTAATTATGAGATTGTTATTTCCACTAATTGTGGCTACACCATTTTCACCATATACACTATCGAGTAATCCATTTTCAGTGGTGCGGACAAGTAATACTTGTCTATCTGTATTATTGTATCCTGCAATGATTATTTTATTATCTTTTTGAATCATTGCAGCTTCGCCCCTTACGTAGGTGTCTTGGAATGAAAATTTAAAAAATCCGTCTTCTCCAAAACTGTTATCAATTTGAACACCTTGACCATAACTAACATGCATAGTGAAGGTGAACAACACCAGGGTGGTAATTGTATTACGTAACAGATTTGCTATTGCTGTTGATTTGAAATACACTTTGGTTTATTGCTTGTCGATAAATATTTTAATAACGTCAGCATTATTATATTGTAGAAAATATATGCCCGGTGCTATTCCGTCAAAATTGTTGATAATTCCGGAACCGGATACTGCCCATTCTGCGATTTTTCTTCCACCAATGTCGAATAATAAAATGTTTTGAACCTCATTAGCAGGTACATTATAGTAAATGGCATTATTGTAAAAAGTAAGCACCGGAACTCCTTCCACTTTCCCGTCTTTTAATGTGAAAGGAATAGATGGAAAGGATAAACTTACATTGCTACTATAATATACTGAGGTAAGTGCAACATACACAACATAGATTGTTTCCGGATTTGGTGTATATCCATGCGAGTCATTAAGAAAAGATGGGAGGTGGGTATTGATATCGGCACCAACAGGCATTACTTGATAGTAATTATTCGCAGATAAATCTAATACATCTTCTACTGTAAATGTCGCCGTATCCTCTGCAGGTACTAATATAATTTTATAATCGTTTATTTTTTCTTCAACCGGCGACATTGGAAAATTGACCAAGATGTCATGTGGTGTTTTAGTTGTATCATCTAACAAAACAACGGGCATTTCCGGGTAAAGTGGTGATGAAACAGCAAGTGAATGTTTACTGAAATTCAATTCACCGGTGGTTGCAGCTATAGAATCAGGAATGGTTAATACAGCTGCAGTATATGATTCAAAAATTATAGGACCATCATCTCCTATGGTTTTTATTTCTGGTGGTAATGGAACCACATAATTAGATTCGGTTGAATATGGAATTTCAACAAAATAATTTTCATCTAAATTTATTAGGGTATCATAATCAACATTTAAACCATATTTTATTATATAAACACGAAAAGCAGCAATACCATATTCGATAGAAGGGTTTTTAAAAGTAACTTTAAAATCACTTGAGGTACCTGTGGATCCATTTTTCAAAATCGCAATCAATTGAGCCTCTCCGGTTGAACGGATAATGATTTCTTCTTTATTACTTACCACAGCAACATTGGCAATATTTGTTTGAATACCATCGGGCATTGACACTACTCTGGCTTCATAAGTGGAATTTGAAGCAATAGGATTCCCATCTGTATCAAGTGTTGTTGCGTCAAAATTTATTACATGGTTAGTTCCGTCCGGAATAATACTGATATACCTGTCGGCAGGTAACCCAAGTAATGCATCCAAACTATTATAAATCGCATCAGGAATTCGGTGCAGGAACACCCGGTATTCACTAACAAATGATTCATCAGCGGCTTTATTAAAGGTTAATTGTAAATCATTAGCAGTTGAAGTTTCACCAATATCTTTCAGCACTAAATTTTCTGCAATAGATGCTGCAACGTGCTCAATAGTAATAGGCGTGTTAGGTGTGGCTTCATAGGCATAATCTTGAATTATAAGTTTAGGAAGTTCTGCAACATTATTGGATAAATTGTCGATACTTAATCGCACCCAACCATAATGAGTTTGGCCATCAGCCTGAAATTTAAATCCTATATAATTATTTTGTTTGTTCCAGCCTTCAATAATTTCTACATAACTGTAGGTATTTAGATTAAGTCCGGCGAAGTTAATTTCATTGTTGGTATTCCAAATAGCACTTGCCCCAATAATATCTCCTGGCTGTAAGTTAGCAGCTAAATTGGGGTTTGAAGGTGTTCCAACTACTGCGGAAAAATTACTGGCATAGAAATATTCACCGGCGGTAAATGTTGACCACCCTTGCCAATAGCTGTATGACGACCACTGAGCCAAATAAGCATCAAGTCCAATATCAATAACACCATCGTCGTTGATATCTAACTGTAATTGGCCAGATAAACCCAGGTTTTCATCAGGGTCAATGTTAGTATATATTACTTGGGCTGAAATATCATTATATAAGGCTAGAAAACCGAATGCTGCAGTGCTATAAGCGGATAATTTTTTATGTAATTTCATTTTTTGGGATATGGGCTAAACTACAATTTTTAAGTAATGTTTATTTTCATTTATAAGCACGGCAACCAAATAAATACCATTTGGTAAATTACTTAAATTAATATTTGTTACTATGTCGTTAATAGCAGTGTTTAAAATTACCTGACCTGCAAGGTTACATATTTGAACATCACCATGCCTTGATAAATTTGTTATAGTTAGCGTTTGTGCAGCGTACACTATTTCAAAATCCGGTACATCACTATAAAAATTTTGCATTAAATTGAACGGTAGGCTAGGTAATGTTATGGATATCCTATTGTCGTCGTCTTTTTCTTCATATATGATATATACAATATAGTCAATTTCAGGGTTTATTAAATTGCCAAAAGCATCAAGCTGATTCTCTTTTAACCTTTTTACAGAATTGCCGGTTTCATAACTTATTGTATAAGTATTATATCCCAAATTTCGTGCAAAATTTTTGTCAATTAGCGACGAATCAGCAGCAGGGACTAAAATTATTTTATGACTTTTTAAAGCAGTGTTCAAGGGTGGTGCATTAAAGGCGACCTGCACTGAATGGCTATTAAGTTGTTTATCTAAGATTGTAACAACAGGTATATCTGGATAAACTTCGGTGTACAAGGATGAGTAACCTGCCGAAAAGCCGTCATCATCAATATAGAAAGAGTTATCTATACCAGGATAAGTGCAAGTAATACTATCAGGAACTGTAATTACAACAGATTCATAATCTTGAAAAATGGAAGGAGTTGGTTCATTAATTATTTGCAGTTCTTCCGGAATTGTAACGGTATAATCACCAGCATTAGTTGGCAGTGTTACCACATAATTTATTTCAGGAAGTTGAAGCAAAAAATTCGCATCAATAGAATAGCTACAATTTTTAATAAAGCTCCTGTATTCTTTAACGCAATTTTCAGTGCCTGCATTACCAAATTGTACACTAAAATCAGTAATTGAAAAATTGTTTTGAATTTTTATTATTTCCGCATTCCATGGATCTGGGGCAGTTTGTAATTCGCAATCCACAACATTACTTGCAACAGATGTGTTATTTATCGTAGCAATCAGCCCATCCGCAATTGATAAAATCACCGCATAATAACTATTTTCAGTAATTAAATTGTTGTCAATATCACGAAAATCTGAAGGGAACACAATTGTTTTTGGTGTTCCATCTGGAATTACAGATAAATATAAGTCGCTTGTCAAATTTTCTAAAACAGATAATGCTGGTAGAGGCGTACCTTCCTTAATTAATATCACTCTATATTCTTGAATACCCGCCTCAACTGTAGCCGGTGAAAAGTTGATTTGAATATCTGCAGCAGTTGCAGTTTCAGCAATATCTGTCAGCACAACCTGTTGAGCTAGAGCAGCTGCTGTCGGATTGATTGGTAATGGTTCATCTGGCGTGGCGTTATATATAAAATCATGTAAAACTAGTATCGGTAACGCAAAATGATTTTCACTGCGGTCGTTAATACTAAGTCGAACCGCACCATAATGATACGCGCCATCAATAATAAAACGCACACCTAAAAACTGATCATCGCCTAACCAATTGTCATATGCTGAACTAATATGTTCAAAAAAACATGTATAACCTTCACCATCTCTCTTAGTAAAATTAAGATGAATTGTTGGAGTGGTATTCCAATTCGCATCTGCATTTATTTCGAATCCTTGTGGTAAGTTGGCTGCCCCGTAAGCTTCAGGAAAATCCACATCGTTCAACACAGCATCAAAAGATTTAATATTTAAATATTGATAAGTTTTCAAGTAACAGAATTCGCTCCAAAAACCCCAATCATATTGAACTACCTCAAAAGTAATATCGAAAATATCATCATTATTAAAATCAATATCGTATTCCGACTCACTTGCCATATAAATATCTGGGTCGATATTTTGGTAAACAACCTGGGCTTCTATTGTTTGTAAATTCCCGTTAAAACCTAATGCTGCAGAGGAATATGCCAATAATCGTTTACAAAGATGCTTTTTCATAACAGCGAATTAATGTAATAAAGTAATATTTCCAGCAAGTTTTACAATTATCCCACTTAAATACTCAATTTCAGCAGTATAAATATACACACCTTCTTGCACTTCTGTACCATTAAACTTGCCATCCCAGCCTTGATTTGCTGACTCAGGTGTGATGTTTTCTTCGCTGTACATTAACTCTCCCCAGCGATTATACACCTGAAAATGAACGATTTTGTTAATGGCTAAGCCAAGCGGTAAAAAATAATCATTAGTTCCATCTCCGTTAGGGGTAAAAGTATTCGGGACAAAAACACTGTCCGGGCCTTCATGTAAAACAGTAATGGTCACTTCATCTGCAGCATAACATCCATATTCATTTATCGACTCCAATAAAAATGTGGTGGTTTGGTTAATTAATCCACTTGGAGAATCACAGGTATTACAACTCAAATCAGTGTCCGGCGACCATTTTATTTCTCCGGCTGTAGTGCCATGTAAAATAAATCTGTCGCCAAATTGTATGGTTTGATCGGTGCCTGCCATGGCTAAGTTTTCTATAACGGTAATAGTAAATAATTGTATGAATGAACATTCATTCATATTCAAAGTATAACTCAATGTATAAGTGCCTTCGCCATCTGTTAATTGGGGATTAAAATTATTTTCGATAATACCGGGACCTTC
>DAORKJ010000052.1:0-14608 GCA_035439505.1 Chitinophagales bacterium | reverse complement strand
GTATCAATTAAAACGGTTTCAGGTTCCGGAACAAGACCAACGTAAATATTATCTATAATATATTCACTGCGGGTTGGATTATCGGCGAGTTCATAAAATATATTTGTTTCGGTATTTACATCTTCAAAAAAATTACCAATAGTGATTTGCGAAAAATCGTCGGTAGCCGTATAAGTAAATTCAAAATATTGCCAATCGGTTAACCAAACAATATCGGTAATATCAACTTGTGGGGTAACATTAATAGTATTGGTTGCAGCTTGGTTGGGCATGGCGTGACTAAAATATATCCCGATATGATTGGTGCCGGTTCCGGAATACCAATCCGATTCACCATTGGTTAACCAAAATGAGACGATGTATGTTTCGCCTATAATTAATGGTGAGGTTAGTTCGGTGGAAATATACTCTCTATGTTCAAAATCGCTGCGATAGGTAGAAAAACCCATGGCGGCATTTCCGTCGTAAGGGTAAATTTGGCCTAACCCGCAATCCGGTAAGTTGGCAACGCTTATACCAGAGGTGTGCAAATAATCGGGACTGCCATCGCCGGAGCAGTTGTGCCATCCTTGGCTAAAATTCCAATCGCCATAACTATCCGGAAGGTGTAAATAGGTCTCGAAACCGGGGTTGGTTACCAGATTTTGAGCAATTATCTCTGCAATGTTTCCCAACATAAAAAGCAGGAAGCAAAACCAGATAAAATTGGGTGATTTGGAAAAATTGTTAATATGCATGAATGGGATTATTGTGTTTTCGGAGACCAAATTAGGGCTGCATTATTGAGGTGAAAAGCGGTAATTAGCGGAATGCGTGATATTGAGGGCGAAATGGTGGTTTGGCTTAGGGAGCTGAAAATTGTCAACATAAAATCTGCATAAATCGGCAAGAGTTTAGGTTTTCGGGATTAATTTTGTGCCTCAATCAAAAAATATGTCCGAACAACTTGCTACAGTAGAACAGGCCAGGCAACTAGGTCTGCTTGCAGAAGAATTTGAACACATCAAACAAATACTAGGTCGCACACCAAATTTCACTGAACTCAGTATTTTCAGCGTAATGTGGAGCGAACATTGCAGTTACAAAAATTCTATTACCCTCTTAAAAACCTTACCAAGAAAAGGCAAAAAAATGTTGGTAGAAGCCGGAGAAGAAAATGCCGGACTTATTGATATTGGTGATGGTTTGGGCTGCGCTTTTAAGATTGAAAGTCACAACCACCCATCGGCTATTGAACCTTACCAAGGAGCTGCAACTGGAGTTGGTGGTATACATCGCGACATATTTACGATGGGTGCGAGGCCTATTGCTTCATTAAACTCTTTACGTTTTGGAAATATCAACAATAAAAAAACGCAGCATTTAATGCGCGGTGTGGTAAAAGGTATTGGCGATTATGGCAATTGTTTTGGCGTGCCAACTGTTGCCGGTGAGGTATATTTTGAAGATTGTTATAACACCAACATATTAGTTAATGCTATGAGTGTTGGTATTGTGAAAGTTGGTGAAACGGTTTCGGCAATTGCTGAAGGAAAAGGGAATCCGGTTTACATTGTTGGTAGTGCAACTGGTAAAGATGGCATTCATGGTGCGAGTTTTGCCAGTGGCGATTTACATGATGAAAGTCATGAAGATTTACCATCGGTGCAGGTTGGTGATCCATTTCAGGAAAAATTATTATTGGAAGCTACATTAGAAGCCATTAAAACCGGAGCCATTGTTGGTATGCAGGATATGGGCGCTGCGGGTATTACCTGTTCAACATCTGAAATGAGTGCAAAAGGTAAACACGGAATGAAAATTTATCTCGATAAAGTACCTACCCGTCAGAAAAATATGAAAGGTTGGGAAATATTATTGAGTGAAAGTCAGGAACGTATGCTTGTAGTAGTGAAAAAAGGAATGGAGAAAGATATAGAAGCAGTTTTTGATAAATGGGATTTACATTGCGAGATTATAGGTGAAGTGATTGAAGGTGAATTGTTACAATATTATATGCATGGCGAATTAATTGCTGAAGTGCCTGCCGAAAGTTTAGTTTTAGGAGGAGGTGCACCAATTTATCAGCGTGAATCAAAAGAGCCGGAATATATTAAAGAAATACAAACGTTTGATGCCCATTCAATTGCAGTACCAGCTGATTTAAAAGCAGTGGCAAAAAAGTTAGCATCGAATCCTAATATTGCCAATAAAAGATGGATTACCGTTCAATACGATTCTATGGTTGGGGTAAAAAATACATCTACTAATTTAAAAAGTGATGCATCATTAATTAGAATTATTGGTAAAAATAAAGGCTTAGCAGTAACTACAGATTGTAATTCGCGTTACGTATTTTCTGACCCTTATGTAGGGGCAATGATTGCGGTGAGTGAAGCGGCGAGAAATATTGTGTGCAGTGGTGCAGAACCTGCTGCTATTACCAATTGTTTAAATTTTGGTAATCCTTATAACCCTGAAGTTTATTGGCAGTTTAGCAATGCTATTAAAGGTATGGGCGATGCGTGCAGAAAATTTGATACACCGGTAACAGGCGGAAACGTTTCATTTTATAATCAAAGTGAAGAAGGACCTGTTTATCCAACACCAACAATAGGCATGGTAGGTGTGTTGGAAGATTTCAAAAATCAAATGACATTAGACTTTATTAATTCAGGTAATGTAATTATGCTGATTGGTAAAGCAACCGACGATATTGCCTGCAGCGAATATTTGAAAGATATTCACGGCATTACTAAATCGCCGGCGCCACATTTTGATTTAAATGATGAATATGCATTGCAACAGACTATTAAAGAATTAATTCGCAATCAATTAATTTATTCTGCGCATGATGTGAGCGAAGGTGGATTATTTACAACACTGTTAGAAAGTGCGATGGTGAATAGCCTTGGATTTGAAATTGAAACTGATGCCACTATTCGTAAAGATGCGTATTTATTTGGAGAAGGTCAGAGCAGGGTTGTTGTTTCAACATCAAGCGAAAAAGCTTTCGTTATTGAAAATATTTGTAAAGAATTTAATGTTCCGGTTAACGTATTGGGAACTGTTACGGATGGAAAAATTAGTATTGACGGCAATCAGTTTGGAAATACCATTGATTATAAAAGTTTATACGACAATGCCATTGGGCAATATATGGCTCAGGAAGTTGCCGTTTAATACAAATCATACTTAATAAAACAAGGCAGTCTGAACAGGCTGCCTTTTTTTTATACTTACAGCAGCAAGTTGTTTGGCAATTAAAATACCCTTATTTTTGAAAGCCTGATAAAGGTTTAAACTCAATTTTTCAATTGCCGGAAATTCAATCTTTATATCGCAAATACGGATGGTTTACCATTATTTTGCTGCTGTTTATTGTGGCTAAATTACCTGCCATGCAGCTGCCTTACTTTTGGGACGAATTAGGTGTGTATTCACGCGCAGGTTTGTATTTGCATGACAATGGGTTAGGGTTGTTGCCTAAAAATTTGCCACCGGAACTTTCACGCGGGCATCCATTATTATTTTCATTTATTCACGGTTGCGGTTATTTTATTTTTGGCGATGGGGTAGTAGGTGGTCATATAACAGGATTAATTATCGCCCTGTTTTTATTGTTGAGTATTTATAAAATTGCTTATTATCATTTTGATCAAAAAACAGCTTTGTTGTCTGTTATGCTGGTTATTGTGCAACCGGTATTTTTTGCACAATCGATTTTAGTGTTGCCGGAAATTTGCCTTGCACTGTTTATGTTATGGGCTATTCATTATTGGTCGATCCGACAATATGGATGGTATGCACTGATGTCCACTGCTGCCATTTTGATAAAAGAAACGGCGATTATAATTCCGGTGGTTGTAATTACAGCCTCCATTATTAATTGGTTGGTTCAACGGCCAAGAAAAAACATGGGCTTTCAATGGAAGCAGTTATTAGTGTTGACACCGTTTGTAATTTTTGGATTGTTTTTAATTATTCAGCGTCAACAAAATGGCTGGTATTTATTTCCATTACACGGCGATAATGTGGACTTTAAAATAAAAAAGATTGTTGAATTTGGTATTGATTTTATGTCCTTTACATTTATTGAGCAGGGACGAATAGTGTTATTAGTTGCAGGATTAATTGTTACAATCCTGATATTATACAAAAAATTATGGCATTATCATAGATTTATTGTTTACTTAATTATGTTATTTGTTGGGGGCATTTTGTTCAGCTCGCTCAACTTTTTTATGAACCGCTATTTAGTGTTTGCCATTATTCCTTTGATTATGGTATTTGCACATTTGCTTATTACTGCGGTAGCAACTTACAGATGGTTATATGTATTTGTTCCATTGGTGTTTTTTGCCGGAATGATTTCCATGTATGGATATGAGCTTTATCCGGTGAGTGATGAGACTATGTCGATGGAAGCAAAATTTCACTATGATGAAGATATGAGTTATATCTATTTTCTGGATGCGCAAATTGAGGCTGTGAATTTTGTAAATGAAAGAGCAAACAACACAACACAGTTTTTTGTCAATTTCCCAATGGTGTTTGCTTTTAACGAACCGCGATTTGGATTTCCGGTTTCAAAAACCAAAACAATCATCCAAGTGAAGACAAAACAAAAGGGTTTTGAATATGCTGTCATAAGTAATCCCGGTTCGTACGATTTTAAATTACCGGGGGGCGATAGCTTGCGGCTGGTGAAAATGATTAAAAATGATGTTGTGGAGATTCCCATCTACGAACCAAATTTTGAATGGTAATGGAACTTTTTGTCAGCTATTCATGTTTGAAATTCACCATTAATTAAGGTTAATATAAATTATTTGTTATGCGTATACCTACTTATATTGCTGTTGTATTCACACTCGCACTTTTGGTGAGTAGTCAGGGTTGTCAGCAAACTGCTAACGGCACAAATGATAATAAAAAACAACCTTCCGGAATGGCAGCACCGGTATCTCCTTATGCCACAGATGCAACCTGGAATAATTATTGGTACGGTGGTAAAGCTGAATTAACTAGTTATTACCTTAAACAAAGTCGTTACGGAGAAATTCATGAAGGCACAGTTGTAAATGTTTTTGTTACTGAAGATTTTTCTAAATCGAAACAAGTAAAGTTGGATAATCCGTCTGCAGCAGGTGCAGATAAATTGCCCATATTAAAATTAAATCAGTCGTATAAATTTAATACCGGTATTTATCCTTATTCAGTAATGATTAGTGCTTTTCAACCAATTGATATTAATAATTATCCGCATGCAGTTAAAATTACGGGTAGTATGCAAGAATGGTGTGGTATGGCTTATTACCAAATGAATTCCGGGGAGAAAGGCTTTAATATAGAATCCAGAAGTTATTTCGAATCGGAAGGCGACAAACAACTTACTATCAAAACAATTGTGCAAGAGGATGAATTGTGGAATCTTATTAGAATAAATCCTGATAAATTGCCGAAGGGGGAGATGCAAATTTTACCGGGCGCCATGTATTTGCGTTTAAGTCACCAACCATTGGAACCCGTTAAGGCAAATTTAGATTTGCGCGATGAAAATGGGATAATGGTTTATGTAATCGATTTTCCAACATTAGAGCGTCAGTTAAATATCTGGTTTGAAAAAACTTTCCCATATAAAATCACAGGATGGGACGATACCTATGCCGGTTTTGATGGAAAAAAATTAACAACTACCGCGGTGCGTATGAAAGATATGATGTTGGACTATTGGGCAGCTCATAATAATGATGATAGAGTATTACGCGAGCAACTCGGTTTACCAAAGGATACGCAATAATTGTTTTATTCTAAAAATGGTAATTCGTAACGAGCAGAAAATCTTTTTTGTGTTTCCATAAAAGATTCCGCTTGTTGTTTTAACATGTTTTGGTTAGAACGTAATAATTCTTGTACCCGAATTGAATCTTCTTTTAGAAATAAACTATCCGATAACATTTTGTGTACGGTATCGTAAATGGCAAAAGCATTGAGGTAATTTTCTATCATAGATAAACCTGCCAAACGCAAAGTATCATCATCTTCCAATGGTGTCAGGTTATTTAATGAATCCTGCATGTTGAGTAAACGTGTTACGGAATTTTGTTTTTTAATTGCGTATTCCTGCATAAAGTTGGTGGTATTCCAAACTTTCATGGTGCGTTCACTTTGTTCAATATAACTCACCACTTTGTCGTTATAAGACGTTACACGTTCATATTTCTTTTTATTGCAAGAAATAAAAACGAGGGAAGCAAGCATTAAAACGATTCCGTATCTCATAAAAAATTGCTTTAGATTTGTGCAAATTTACACAAATGGCAACTGATTTACATACTGACAGGCCTTTGATACTGGTTACAGGTGCTTTGGGATTTATAGGCAGTTGTTTGGCCTTGGAGTTATTGCGCAGTGGAAAGTATCGGGTTGTTATTTGTGATGACCTGAATGCAACACAAAAATTCCCCAATATTGCTGATGCGGAGTTTGAGATGAGTATTGACAGAAAGGCACTAATTGCTTTGTTGCAGGCAGGCGAGCTACCTGATTTGAAAGGTGTTTTACATATTGGTGCGCGAACTGACACTACTGAGTTTAATACAACTATTTTTGATGAATTGAATTATGGTTATTCGCAAGCTATCTGGCAAATTTGTTCTGAACGAAAAATTCCATTGGTTTATGCATCCAGTGCTGCTACCTATGGTGATGGCGCATTTGGATATAGCGATGACCATGCAGTGATAGAAAAATTGGTTCCCTTGAATCCATATGGCGATTCGAAAAATGATTTCGACAAATGGGTATTAACACAAAAAGATACACCGCCCCATTGGTATGGATTAAAATTTTTTAATGTGTATGGTCCAAACGAGTATCATAAATCGCGAATGGCATCGGTAATATTTCATGCTTATCATCAATTTAAAAATACCGGAAAAGTTAAATTATTCCGCTCACACAAAGCTGCCTTTAAAGACGGAGAACAAATACGCGATTTTATTTATGTAAAAGATGTAATTCGTGTAATTGAATGGTTGATGGAAAATCACCCTGAATCGGGCATTTATAATTTAGGCACGGGAAAGGCGCGTTCATTTTATGACCTTGCAGCGGCTACGGCAAAAGCGATGAATATGCCTTTAGTAATAGATTGGATAGATATTCCTGAAGATATCAGAGAAAAGTATCAGTATTTCACAGAAGCAGATATGCATAAATTAATATCTGCAGGATATAACAATACCTTCTACAATTTAGAAGAAGGTATTGATGATTATGTAAAATCTTATTTAATTCCTGCAGCACATTATTAATTACAGTTCGATTATTAAACCGATACTTGGTAACAATGTTCCTGAGGTATTTTCCAGTTGGTATACTTCGTAACGAGTTGGGTCTGTGGCACTGATAACCGGATTGCCGATATCATCTCTCACAACATCTACAAATGGTTGTAAAGTAGTTTGGAAATTGTACACATTTTGAATGTCCACGTAAACATCTAAATTCCATTTATTAAAAAACCATTTTTTATCTACCCGAATATCTAATTGATGGTAAGGGTCTAAACGTTGTTGATTTAACTGGTCAAAATCCAAAACCCCTTGGCGATTAATATCCCAAACATAAATTAATGAACTGTATTCTACATCGTAAGGTGTATACGGCAAACCACCGCTAAATCGCCATTTTAAACCTGCCTCCCAATCGTGTTTGAATTTTTTACCTGCAGTTAACGAAATGATTGTTCTGTTGTCCCAGGAAGAAGCGGCATAGTTGCCGTTTTTATCTTCAAATTCGCTGACTACATAGGTCAATGATAAAATACCGTAGAAATTTTTGTTTAATTTTTGTTGAGCTAAAAATTCAACTCCATAACTTCTACCATTGCTTGTTGATGTAACAGGTTCATCCCCAATAACACCAAAATCGGCACCTAAATTGGCCAGCGAAACGGAATCACGAATGCTGAATGGATAATTGTTGTACGTTTTGTAAAAACCTTCTAAAGTAAATCGCAAATAATTACTAGGACGGTATTCTAATCCACCAACCAAATGATTGGATTGGATGTAAGTAATATTATTCGCTTTATTAATAAAATTATTTTCATCTTCAGCATATCCTAAAACAGTATAAGCAGGAAGCTGATAATAAATACCTGTATTAAAATTGGCACTCCATGTATCGGTCAGTTTGTAACTTGCAGAAAAACGCGGAGAAAGCTGGTCGAGTAAATTTTGCATACTCGAAGCATAATTATTAGCATCGGCACGTAATCCAAACGACAAGGTTAAGCGATAATCAAAAATCGAAGTGCTGGATTGCACAAATGCTCCCCATTTTTGTAACGGAAGTTCAGATTGATAATCTACGGTAATTACATCTGCACCTACCGGAATTAATTGGTAAGTATTGTTGGTGTAGCGCGCCAATTCATAATTAACTCCGCCCTTAATTCTGAATCGTTTAATGTCTAAAGTTTCTTCGTAACGAAATTTATTTTCCATTTCGCGGCTGGTATAATCGAAAATAAGATTCGATTCGTTGCTATCATCGTTGTCAATATATTTATAAGCGCGATTGTTCAGCATATTTCTGCTGGCAACAATAGTTGAATATCCACGCTCGCGATAATGTTTGTAGCTGGCACCAATTGTATAGTTCCACTGTGTTTGAAAAGGTAAATTACCTAATATATATTGTTGAAACGCACTAGTATCGTCTTGTAAATTAAGTCCAAACTCATCTATAGCACCTAAGCCAATGATGGTGAGTTCATTTTTTTGATTGATTTTAATTTTTTGCTTATATTGAAAATCATTGTATGTCGGCAAAAATGGTAAACCAATCGCATCAAATAAAAATTGTAAATAACTTCTGCGTGCGGATAATAATACTGAAGATTTTTCACCAAGCGGACCTTCTGCGGTTAAACCAATATCACTTGAACCTACCGTAAAATTACCTCCCCATTTGTCTGTTCTGCCATCACGTTGTTCAAATGAAAATACACTACTAAGTGCATTGCCATAATTAACCGGGAATGCACCGGAATAAAATTCTACTTCACGAATAAAATCAACATTTATCATTCCAACCGGACCGCCACTGGAACCTTGGGTAGCAAAGTGATTAATATTTGGCACTTCAATGCCATCTAAATAAAATCTATTTTCATTAGGTGCACCTCCGCGAATAATAATATCGTTGCGAAAAGATGGTGTATACGTTACACCCGGTAAACTTTGAATAACCCGACTAATGTCGCGATTACCGCCTGGATTACGTTGAATTTCATTAGCACCGATGGTACGAAGTGATAATGGGGATTCTTCTGTTTTATCTGTAATTACCGCTTTTACTTCAACAGCTTCGAGAACATTATTATCTTCATCAAGAGAGGCATTTAAATACACCGATTTTGCATTGGTTACCTGCACTTCAAAAACAGTTTTTTTCTTAAATCCAATAAAGCTGAATTCTACATTGTAAAGTCCCGGAGCTAGATTATCGATAGTGTAATTTCCATCTATATCAGTTACGGCTCCAAAGCTTGTTCCGGTTAATAATACGGTGACAAATGGCAGGGGTTCATTATTAATGGAATTGGTGACTGTCCCGTAAATTTTTCCTGTTTGGGCTTGACCTATGGCTGCAAAACAAAGAAGCAGCATCAATAAAAAACTTCTCATGAATGGATAAACATGGTTTTGAATAATTTGTTTAAAGAATATATCTACATTTTTTTACTTTATTGCCGAGTGGATTATGGCATCAAACTAAAAATAGGAAGATCATTTATTTTTTTGTTTTTCCCACATTTCCTGAGTCATCACACAGCGGAAACCGGAGTGGTCCTGACCTGTATCATAACTAGTTGCCATGCGGGCTGCAACGCGATATGATGAACAGTAAACTTCATTACATAAAAACGAACCACCGCGTTTCGAGCGAACAATATTATAAGGTTGATTAGGGTCGTAAGGTTTTGCCGGTCCTTGCGGGTTTAAACTAACTTCTTGTTTTGCACACGTTTTATAATAGTCTACATGATAAAAATCGCTGCACCATTCCCAGACATTTCCGGCCATATCATATAAACCATATTTATTTGGCGCATAAGATTTAACCGGTGCAGTAGTTTTGAAACCATCTTCTGCGGTATTGAGATTAGGGAAATTACCTTGCCATGAGTTAGTATGTTTAGATAAATCTTTATCGTTTCCCCAAGGATAAATAGCTCCAGCAACTCCACCGCGAGCTGCATATTCCCACTCTGCTTCAGTTGGCAATCGTTTCCCTGCCCATTTACAATACGCAACTGCATCGTCCCAACTAACCTGAACAACAGGATGCTGTTCTTTACCTATAATGGATGTATTTGGTCCTTGTGGGTGTCGCCAGTCAGCCCCGGGAATAAAACTCCACCAGTTTAAATAATTATTTAGGTCGACAGGCTCAGTAGTGGTGGTAAATACCATACTGGCAGGCTGTAATAATTCATCAGCAGGTTTAGGAGTGCCGGGAGGAACCTGTTGTTTTAGTTCTTCCCAATCAATAGGGCGTTCGGAGGTGGTTTTATAACCGGTTGCTGCGACAAATTTGGCAAATTCCGCATTGGTTACTTCGGTAATGCCTATCCAAAAACCATCCACTTTAACTTTATGCGCAGGGCTTTCATCAGTTCTGTGCTGAGGGTCGGTATCGGTGCCCATTATAAATTCACCACCGGGTATCCAAACCATGCCGGGAGGGCCGTCAGAAGGAGTTATAGGAGTAATAGTATCAGGCGCATTTTCAGGAATATCCGTTTGTTTAGAAATGGTGTTATCGTTTTCTGCCTTTGTTGTGCACGCAGCAATAAATAATCCCAAACCTACTATTAAGAGAAACAAATATATACGCCCTTTTACATTCATTTATACAAAGATAATTACAATTTTTATGGCAATTACCTGTTCGTACAATTGATTTTTATCATTCCGGAATTTGACTGCTTTAACAACTGTTAAGTAACTGTATTGAAGGATATACCTATATTTGAAACTTAAACATTACAATATGAATTACAAAGCACTTCTGTTTTTATGTATTACTGTCGGTATTTTTTCCTGCAAGCCAAAGGAAAAAACGGCGGATGTTAATTACGATAATTTTTTAAATGAATATATCGATTCGACTGTTAGCCCGGGAGAAGATTTTTTCAAATTTGCCATGGGGAAATGGCTAAAAAATAATCCCATTCCTGAAAGCGAACGCTCATGGGGAATTTGGACCTTGGTGAATGAAGAGAATTATGCACGTATTCGTAAAATAAATGAAGAAGCAGCTGCTAACACAAAAGCAAAAAAAGGGAGTAATGAGCAAAAAATCGGCGACTTTTGGTTTACGGGAATGGATACTGTTACCATTGAAAAACAAGGCATAACACCATTAAAACCTGAATTAGATAAAATAGCTGCAATCAGTGACCCTCAAGGGGTAATTAAAATGGCAGCTTATTTACATACCATGCAGGTGCAACCTTTGTTTAGTAATTATATTTTTCAGGATGAAAAAAACAGCAGCAAATTTCGATTGCATTTTTATCAGGGCGGTATAGGGTTACCTGACCGAGATTATTATTTTGATAAAGATGAGCGCACTATAACAATACGCGATGAATATGTAAAACATATTTCAAAAATGTTTCAGCTAACTGGTATTGATGCTGCAACAGCAGATACTTATGCTCAAACCATTATGAAAATGGAAACTGACTTCGCAGGGGCATCCAGAAAATTAGCTGATTTACGTGACCCTTATGCTAATTATAACAGTATGGCTGTTGCAGATGTAAATAAATTATGCCCTGCTATTAATTGGGAATCATTTTTAACTGATGCAGGAATAAAAAATATAGATACCATTATTGTTGGTCAGCCGGAATTTTTCAAACAATTAAATACATCCTTAACAAAAGAGTCGGTGGACAATTGGAAAATTTATTTACAATGGAATTTAATTAATGCATATGCCGACCGTTTGAGC
Source organism: Chitinophagales bacterium (assembly GCA_035439505.1). Lineage (GTDB taxonomy): Bacteria > Bacteroidota > Bacteroidia > Chitinophagales > BACL12 > UBA7236. Next base: position 2,590 of record DAORKJ010000052.1, on the reverse strand, counting down.
AGTGATTTTGATAAAGAACATTTTCATTTTTTCGGCACCATATTAAATGGCACCAAAGAACAAAGAGCCAGATGGAAACGTGTATTAGATGCAGAGGAAGATGCAATGGGATTTTTACTCGGCCAATTATATGTTGAGGCATATTACCCTCCGGAAGAAAAAGCGCGTTATGAAAAAATTGTAGAAAATACCATGGCTGCTTATAAAGTGCGCATCCAACAGTTAGATTGGATGAGCCCTGAAACAAAAGAAAAAGCGTTATTGAAATTAAGCACCGTAATTAAAAAAGTAGGATATCCGGATAAGTGGAGAGATTATTCTGCATTAACTATAACACGTGATTCGTATGTGCAAAATGCTATTAATGCGAATAAATATTTACATGCTTATGAAGTAGAAAAATTATACAAGCCTGTAGATAAAACTGAATGGGAAATGACCCCACAAACCTGGAATGCATATTATAATCCAAGTAATAATGAAATTGTATTACCGGCAGCGGCATTTATTGTTCCTGGAGTACCTGATAAATATGTGGATGATGCTATTGCTTATGGTTATGCAGCCGGTTCTACTATTGGACATGAAATTACGCACGGTTTTGATGATCAGGGAAGTCAGTTTGATGAAAAAGGTAATTTATCAGAATGGTGGACACTCCAGGATAGAGCACAATTTTTGGAAAGGACAAAATTGATTGTGGAACAATTTAATAATTATATTATTATCGATACTATTCACGTAAATGGTGAAGCAACACAAGGTGAAAATATTGCTGACCTTGGTGGTATGCTGATAGGATTGGAAGCTTTTAAAATGACCGACCAATATAAAGAAGGGAAAGTAATTGGTGGGTATACACCGGTGCAAAGATATTTTCTCGGATTTGCATTATCATGGTATGGAAAATATCGTGATGAAGCCATGGTGTTACGTGCAAAAACGGATGTGCATTCACCTAATTTCTTAAGGGTAAACGGGCCTGCAAGTAATATTCAGGAATTTTATGATGCCTTTGGTGTTAAACCCGGCGATAAGATGTATGTTCCTGATAGTTTAAGAATTAAAATATGGTAATGAAAACCGGTATAAAAAAAGCCCGATACTTTGAAGTGTCGGGCTTTTTTTATGGATAAATTGTTTATTCAATTACAAATGGCACTGTGGTTAATTGTTTGCCTGTTTGAATAACTGCGAAATACACACCTTTACTTAAATGTTGAACATCGAATACGGTTGTATTATCGCCGACATTTAGTTGTTGTTGTGTTGTATAAATAATCTCTCCAAGCGCATTTGTGAGTTTAATTTCTGCCTGCTGCGTTTGTAAACATTCAGTTGCCAAATTAAAATATCCTTGATTAGGATTTGGAACAATAATAGCAGCTACCTGTTGTTCGAATTCAGTAATAGGAATAAAATTGGCATTTATATTAATATTATCAAGATATAATGCTTGTCCCCAATAACCAATATTTTTAAAATATAAAGTTAAATTATCTGCACCTGCAAATGAGGTCATATCAATGGTATATGTTTCCCATTCATCTGCTTCCGGGTAAAAAACATCTGCAGTGTAAACAGGGCCGGTAGATAAATCGTTGCCACCTGCATAAAATATTTCGGTGAATGTTGCACCACAATCGGTTGAAGCTAATATTTGTAATGTATCCATATATATACCACCGTAAGGGCGATACGCTACATCAAAATTTAATGTTGCAGTGATAACATCTTCCATATTATATTTTGCAGATATTTCTTCAACATATCCACCTTGTAAGTCGGTATAATAATTATTGAAATACATGCTGGAAGTACCAATAGCATAAGCACTTGCAAAATCTGCAATTGCCCAACCGCCTGATTCGCCACCATGCCAGCCTGATGCAAAAGTTCCTGTTTCAAAATTTTCAGCTAATGGAAGTGTTGATTCCGGTAATGAACTAACAATTGCTGTTTTAGTAATTGAGGCAACACTTGCACCATCATTAATAGTTAATGTAACATTAAAACTACCACCTGTTGGATAGGTAACAACAGGATTTTTTTCGGTAGAAGATGATGGTATTGCACCCGGAAATTCCCAAGCATAAGTTGCGGTTGCCGATGCTGTTGAACGGTCCACAAATTTTACTTCATCACCACTGCAATAAAAATATGGTGAAGCAGTAGAAAAATCGGCAATTAAAGCAGAAGGTTCAAATAATGGTGCTTCCCAAATACCAATATTCCAACTTGCCAGACGCAATTTATTATCGCGATAAAATGGAATTGTTTTTAATGCATCTGTAACCAAAGGTAAATCATCACCATGTTGAATCCAGTCTAAAAATGTATTGGTGCGATAAAATACTGCCGCTTCTCTGACAGTTAAATAAACACCGCCATCGGTTCCAAATTGATGTACGATTGTAGCAGGATGTAATCCATTTAGTGTGCCGCTGGTAATATTATCCCAAGATGTTCCGCCATCGTTGCTGTGATAAACTTTACTGCCATCTGCACCAAATGTGTAAGCAATCCATAGTTCGTTAACATCATCACCACTCAATGTAAATATTAAATCGCGTTTATTTTGTGGTAAATC
>DAORKJ010000051.1:0-25652 GCA_035439505.1 Chitinophagales bacterium | reverse complement strand
TACAATTGTTAATTAATTCCCCTGCAAAGCAGCCGCACCACTCACAATTTCTGTAAGCTCGGTGGTAATTGCAGCCTGACGAGCGCGGTTGTATGAAATTTTTAATTCTTTCAATAACTCATTCGCATTGTCAGATGCTTTGTCCATGGCAGTCATACGTGCACCATGTTCAGAAGCATTACTGTCGAGAATATAACGATAAAATGAAGTATTTAATATTTTCGGTACTAATTCGAGAATCATTTGTTCCTTTTCAGGATCGTAGATATAATCTGATTTTACATTTTTAGCGCCGGCAACAGGTTCCAGTTTTTTGATTGGCAGAAACTGTTCTGTTTCGAGAATTTGCGTAGCAGCGTTTTTAAATTTGTTGTAAACCACTTGCACTTCATCAAATTCGCCTTTCAAAAATCCTTCCTTGATATACGCCGTAGCGCGTGAAACATTTTCAAAATCAACAGCAGTAAATAAATTCATGAAATCGGTATTTAAAGTATAAGCGCTGCGTTTAAACACATCGTATCCTTTTTTACCAATGAACATAATTTTTACATTCGCTTTTGGCAAATGGCTGTAATTATCTTCAATTGTTTTTTTAATCTGCTTCATTACGTTGGCGTTAAAGGCTCCGCACAAACCTTTATCTGACGTAATTGCTACAAGCAATACCGATTTAACTTCACGCGACTGAGCGAAGTCAATTTTTACATCCTGACCGGCTGCATCAGCAATATTGCTGAGTAATTCACCCATTTTTAATGCATAAGGGCGCATCTGTAAAATTCTGTCTTGTGCGCGACGCAATTTTGCAGCGGATACCATTTTCATCGCTTTAGTAATCTGCTGTGTGCTGATTACCGAAGTGATTCTTGTGCGGACTTCTTTTAATTTACCTGCCATTACTTATTATATCATGTGTTTTTTCAAACACGATTAATTATTAATTAAGCCGAATATTGTTTGCTCATATCAGCGGCAACTTTTTCAAGTGTACCGGTAATTTCATCTGTTAACTGACCAGCTTTCAAACCATCGAGGGTTGCTTTGTGGTGCGTTTCGAGATAAGTTAAATAAGCATCTTCAAACGCTTTTATTTTATCAACCGGAATTTTACCTAACATACCTTTTGTTCCGAGATAAATGATGGCAATTTGTTTTTCAACCGACATTGGAGCATATTGTTTTTGTTTCAATATTTCCACGTTGCGCTGACCTTTATTTAATACCGCCATTGTTGCAGCATCTAAATCAGAACCGAATTTAGAGAAGGCCTCTAACTCACGATATTGTGCCTGGTCTAGTTTTAATGTACCGGCAACTTTTTTCATCGATTTAATCTGAGCGTTACCACCCACACGACTTACCGAGATACCCACGTTAATCGCAGGACGAACACCTGAGTTAAACAAGTTGGTTTCAAGGAATATCTGACCATCGGTAATTGAGATTACGTTGGTTGGGATATATGCTGATACGTCACCTGCCTGAGTTTCGATGATTGGTAATGCTGTTAAGCTACCACCACCTTTCACTTTACCTACTAATGAAGCAGGAAGGTCGTTCATTTGGCTTGCAATTTCGTCGTTGTTAATCACTTTCGCAGCGCGCTCTAATAAACGGCTGTGTAAGTAGAATACGTCACCAGGATATGCTTCACGTCCCGGTGGGCGACGAAGTAATAATGATACCTCACGGTAAGCAACTGCTTGTTTAGATAAATCATCATAAACAATCAATGCAGGACGTCCTGTATCGCGGAAAAATTCGCCAATCGCAGCACCTGAAAACGGAGCATAAAACTGTAATGGAGCAGGATCAGATGCAGAAGCTGCAACTATAATCGTATAATCCATTGCACCATGGTCGGTTAATGTTTTAGCTACCTGAGCAACGGTGGAGTTTTTCTGACCGCAAGCTACATATATACAAAATACCGGTTTGCCGGCTTCATAAAATTCACGCTGATTGATAATGGTATCGATTGCAATCGCAGTTTTACCTGTCTGACGGTCGCCGATGATTAACTCACGCTGACCACGACCGATAGGAATCATCGCATCAATTGGTTTCAAACCTGTTTGTAATGGTTCGTTAACCGGCTGACGATAGATTACCCCCGGTGCTTTACGCTCCAATGGCATTTCATATAATTCGCCTGATAAAGGACCTTTACCATCGATAGGCTCGCCGAGTGCATTTACAACACGGCCTAACATGCTTTCACCAACTTTGATAGAAGCGATATTACCTGTACGACGTACAGTATCACCTTCTTTAATCTCGTCGGAAGAACCCATTAATACCACACCCACGTTGTCCTCTTCAAGGTTCAACACGATAGCGCGAACGCCATTTTCGAATGTTACTAATTCTCCGGATTTAGCATTGTTTAATCCGTAAATGCGGGCAATACCATCACCCACCTGCAATACAGTTCCTACTTCTTCAAGATCAGAACTTGTTTTAAAGTTGCTTAATTGCTGGCGAAGTATCGCGCTTATTTCATCAGGTTTTACGTCTACCATGATTATTTATTTTTATTTTATTATTTATTAAATCTGCATCGCTGCAGTAAAAAATTCAATTAAAATTTCCTAACGTAATCGTTATTATCAAATTCATCTTTTAAAATCGCCAGGCCGCGAGAGATTGAATTATCAATCATTTTATCGTCCCAGTGTAAAATATAACCACCAATTAAATTTTCATCAATTTCGGTTGTTAATTCAATTTGCTCTAATCCAACTGTTGATTTTAATTTCGCCAACAATGTATTTTGAACATCATCAGAAATTGGATGCGCAGTTGTAATAGTAACCGGAGTAATGTGCATGAACGCATTATACTGCGCAATAAATGCATCAATAATTTCGGGCAAATGTGATTCGCGATTTTTACGCATTAAAATACCGATAAAGTTTTCGGTGATTTCATCGATTTTATCGTGAAACACATTTAATACAACTGTCATTTTTTTATCGCCATTTACAATAGGGCTTTTCAGCATCATGTAAAATTCGCGATTGTTGTCTATAGATGTATTTAACAAACGCATATCAGCCAGCACTTCTGATAATTTGCCTTTTTCTTTGGCAAAGTCCAGTACCGATTTTGCGTAACGTGTTGCTAATTTTGTTGATGACATTGATAATGGTATTTTGTCGTTAGCGTAAAGCTGACAATATTTATTTCACTTTAATTTCGTCAACCAATTGTTTGATGTATTGTTCCTGATCAGCTTTATTATCTAATTCTCTTCTCAATATTTTTTCAGAAACTTCAAGCACCATATTTCCCACATTGTTTTTGATTTCAATTAAAGCGGCCATTTTTTGGTTATTAATAGCTCCTTTAGCTTCATCAACAATACGATTGTATTCAGCATTTGCTTTTTCGCGTGCTTCAGTAATAATCTGGTCTTTAGCATCTTTAGCTTCGCGCAACATTCTGCTTCTTTCCTCACGGGCTTCGTTCAGAATTTTTTCGTTGTCGGCTTTCATGTTGGCCATTTCTTCACGTGCTTTTTGAGCCTGATGTAATGCATCGGCAATTCCTTCTTCACGTTTTTTCAATGCATCTTTAATGGGACCGAAAGCAAATTTGTTTAACAACCATAATAAGATAAGAAACACCAAAACAGTCCAGATAAATAAACCCGGATCCGGTGTAATAATGTCGAAAGCACCTAAAAGTGTCATTGTTGTCATATTCTATTTTTTGATGGGTTATTCCAGGAATAACCTTTTAAATTTCACTAAGAAAAATCAGCAGCAACCAACCGTTGCCACTGATTTTATTTCTTTTTACCCTTGCATAAGGGCAACAACTACTGCGAAGAGTGCAACCCCTTCAACAAGTGCTGCAGCGATAATCATGTTAGTTCTGATTTCGCCGAGAACTTCTGGTTGACGAGCCATTGACTCAAGAGCGCTACCACCGATACGGCCTACACCGATACCAGCTCCAATAGCTGCTAAACCGGCACCAATTGCTGCAATACCTTTAACTGGTTCAGCTGCTGCCTGCATAATAGTTAATAAATCCATGTTACTGTTTTTATAATTGTTAATAATAATAATCAATGATGCGCTGCACTAGCATGTTCGGCATGATCATCATGGTGATGGTCTTCCTGTGCTAATGAAATAAATAATGCACTTAACATAGTGAAAATGAAAGCCTGTAAAAATGCTACCAGCAATTCAAGCACACTCATAAACAATGCAAATGGCACAGCAACTGCTGCTCCACCTAAACCACCACCCAGGTTTTCACCGGCATTTCCGAATACGAAAATGAGACCAACCAAGCTGATAATGATAATATGGCCCGCTGTGATGTTCGCAAATAAACGTATCATAAGCGCAACCGGCTTAATAAATATACCTGCTATTTCAATCGGCACTAAAATCACTTTCACAAAACCAGGCACTCCGGGTGGGTTAAAAATATGTCCCCAGTAATATTTATTGGCGTGTAAATTGGTTATCAAGAAGGTCATCAACGCCAAAGCGCAGGTAACCGCAATATTTCCTGAAAGGTTAGGATTGGCAATGATTGGAATCAATCCCATCATGTTCGAAATCCAGATAAAAAAGAATACAGTAAGTAAATAAGGTAAATATTTATCCGACTTTTTGCCAAGATTAGGTCTTACAACCTCATCGCGTACAAATAAAATAAGGGGCTCCATAAAACTCTGTAAGCCTTTTGGTGCTTCACCTTCACGGCGTTTGTAAGCTTTTGCTACCGATGTAAACACCAATAACATAATAATTGACACTATTAATAAAGTAGCCACGTTTTTGGTGATGGAAAGATCGAGGGTAAAACCACCGTCTTCGTGCACAATACGGCCACTTTCGCTATAATAAAATCCGTTATATGTTTCGTGATGAGCAGTATGTTCGCCAGTTTCGTGGTGTTCCACTACCATAGTGCCTTCTGCACCTTGAGCGTGAATGGTATCTGTAACCGCTGCGTGCGCTTCTTCTGTGGCCTCTGTTGCTTCACCATGATGCGCTAAAGGCATTTTATTGCTTAAAAACACATGCAGTCCATCGTGAATCACAATACAAGGCAGCGGAATGGTCAAACCACCCACAATATGCCATTCATGTGCATCAGCTACGTGGTGCATAGCGAATTCCTTGGCATCATATTTCCCCTCTGAGGCTGCTGAAACCTGCCCTGCCATTAGCATTACCAAGCCCAGAATAACCGTAGATAAAACCTTGTTTGACGACTTCACGATAGTGATAAATTTTGAATTTCGCCGCAAAGGTAAGGCTTCAATACTAAAAAAAGAAAAAAGAAAGGGGTTAACCTTGACAGGAATGAGAAAAAGTTTTTTTTCAAGGAAGAAATGTGTCAAAATGCCCGAAAAAGCTTAAATTGTTAGCTCAAACTCTAAAGAAAATGAAAACAAAATTACTTTTTACGGCTATGCTGCTGGTACTAGGCGGCATTTCGGTTTTTACACAATCAATTATGTGGGAAAAAGATTACGGCGGACAGCAATTTGACTGGGGTCGCGACTTATTAGCACTCGAAAATGGAAATTTGATGTTGTTGTGTACGGCGAGGTCTACTACCGACGACCTGGTTGGCTCGGGAAACCACGATTTGGGCGACTTTTGGGTAGTTGAAACCGACGCCGATGGAAATATTATCTGGAATAAATGTTACGGTGGCTCAGGAATTGAACATGCAAGGTCTATTATCCTGGATAATGATGGCAACTATGTTATTACAGGCTACACCGAATCTTCTGATGGCGATGTAGTGGGTCATCATGGATTAAATGATGTTTGGGTGATAAAAATTAGCCCAACAGGCACTTTACTCAACCACAAAAGTTTTGGCGGCAGTGATGACGACCTGGTATATGATTTAATAGAGACAAGTGATGGTGGATACGCTTTTGTTGCAGGAACCCAATCCAACGACGGAGATGTAAGCGGATTACATACCGATGGCGGCGTTGCGGAAATGGATTTTTGGGTGGTAAAAATTGATCATGACCTTAATATAACATGGCAAAAATGTTATGGTGGGATGAAAGATGAAGTTGCTTATGATATAGTTGAAACACCATCGGGTGATTTTATTGTTGGTGGTTGGACCAATTCTATTGATGGAGATGTAACAGGATGGCACCCTGAATTGGAAGAAGAAGAGGAAGAGGAGGAATATGAAGGTTATGACCCTTATGGCGATTATTGGGTAATTAAAATCAATAATACAGGCGACTTATTATGGCAAAAATGTTATGGTGGTGGCGAACATGATTTTATGCAAAATATTCTTGAAGATGGATTCGGAAATTATATGTTGGTAGGTTACACTTCATCACATGATGGTGATGTAGAAAATGCCTATGCTTCAGGAATATGGACGTTAAGAATAAATGAAGATGGCGATATATTAAATCAATATTTATACGGACAAACCGGAAATTATTGGATGGCATCTGCACGCGCAAGTGATGGTGGATTTTTATATACAATGGAATCACCCGCAAGTGAAGGTGTTGCGCAATGCGAATTTGGTGTTTGGGATAATTATTGGATTTTTAAAACAGATTTCAAAGGTCGTATTCTTTGGCAAACATGTGTTGGCGGAAATAGTTGGGATTATCCTTACGCAATTGAAGAAACACCTGATGGTAATTTTGTTGTAATTGGCTCTATTGCAGATGATGGCATTAATATCAGCGAAATGCATGGCGTTAAACATGATATTTGGGTTGTAAAAATTGCCAATGATGCTCCTTCCAATCAAATAAATATTAATACTTTTCCTGCTCAGGCGTTATGCCCTGGTTCGGAAATTACTGTGCCATTTGCTGCTTATGGTGTCTATAATAATACGAATGTTTACAGTCTCGAAATTTCTGACGCAACAGGTAGTTTTGCTTCACCGGAAACAGTTGCAACCATTGCATCCAAAGCAAGCGGATTTCATGAATTTGAAACTATATTACCGGCAGATATTGTTCCCGGTGGTGATTATAAATTACGTGTAAAAAGTTCAAATCCTCCACTAATAGGTACCGAAAACCAAGGTGATATTACAACATGTCCTGTTCCTGCATCTTTAATCGATATTGTTTTATCAGCAAGCAGTGCAACAATAAGTTGGTCTGACGTAAATTGCGCAGAAACATTTACCGTAAAATATAAAAAAGCAATTGGTGGAAGTTGGATTACCGTAACGTCTACAGATTCAGTTTTAACACTTACCGGTTTATTGCCGGAAACGGAATATAAATGGAAAGTAAGGTCAGATTGTAATGCTTCACCTACAGATAAATCAGCATTCAGTTTAATTACCGAATCGTTTACCACTTTACCGCTTAAAGAAGGTGATTTGGTTATGAATAATTTTGTAATTACCCCTAACCCGACAAGCGATTGGTTAACCATTCAAATGGATTATACTACTTCAGCGTATTATCAATTATTTAGCACAGATGGTAAACTAATGTTGGAAGGAACAATAAATGGTTCGCAGAATACTATTGATGTAAGCAGTTTAAATACAGGGATGTACATTGTTAAATTAAATACCAATTTAAACACCCAAAGTTTAAATGTTATTATTGAATAAATTACACTTGAATTCATCATTAACCTCAATACATTTATAAATTGCGGTTAATGATGAATTTATTTATTTTTACACCCATGCGTTACTTCTGCTTATGCATCGGCATCTTGGCTTTTTTCTCTTGTAAAAAGCAACCAAAAACTGAAAATGAAAATATAATCGATACGCTAGAAGTTCATACAAGCGACTCTACACTTGAAAAAAAATTAATACGCGCAGGTCTTGTTAATATTCAATCTGTTATTCCTGAAATCCAGGTTGAACTCAAATATTCCACTACCGATAATTTTTTACATGCCGATGTGTATGGCGATTTAAACAATGCTTATCTGCAAAAAGATGTAGTGGAAAAATTAAAAGCAGCTTATCAGTTTTTGCAGGAAACACATCCCAACCTCACGTTTATAATTTATGATGCGGTAAGGCCATTAAGTATTCAATATAAAATGTGGGAAATTTTGGATCTTCCGCCGGGGCAAAAAGAAAAATATTTATCTAACCCCAAAAATGGAAGTATACATAATTACGGAGCAGCCATTGATATGTCGTTGGCTGAAAAAAATGGTAAACCTTTAGACATGGGCACACCATTTGATTTTTTTGGCGAAGCAGCAGAACCACAACTGGAATATAAAATGTTGCAGGAAGGTGTGCTTACACAACAGCAAATTGACAACAGAAAAACATTGCGTAGCGTTATGCAAAAAGCCGGCTTCCGACAATTACCTGCGGAATGGTGGCATTATAATTCGTGTTCGCGGGAAGAAGCGAAAATTAAATATGCAGTGATTTAAACTATATTAAACTATGACAACCCCAAACAGATATCATAAACTAAAAGCCTATTCACTTTTTTCTACGGCTTTTTTGATTAATGGGCCATCGGGGTTTAGTCAGGTTGTTTATGTTGATATTGACCCGGATATTATTCTCGACACACCGGGAGAACAATTTACTTTAGATATTGATGGTAATGGTTCAGATGATATTTCTTTTTTTAATTCCTCTTTTGACTTTTATATGGCAACTCCATGGTGGTCCTATTGGACAAGGCAGGATTTGGTTGCTAATATTGTTAATGAAAATATAGCAATAGCCGGACTCAAACATTACGATTGGTATAATACATCGTATCAGTATTATCCATTTGCACTTGAAAATTCATCGTTAATAAATGATAAGCTTTCATTTAATAATGCTAGTTTTCAGCTTATAGCCTTACATACTTTCTTTAGCTCAGGCCTAGGCACTTTATATGGATTTAATTGTTTTTGGATGCACTTAGATTCAACAGTAAATGAAATTAATAAATATATAGGGTTTAAGTTAATAGACGAGGTGGAAGATACGCATTTTGGTTGGATTAGATGTGATGTACTTAATATTGGCAGAACAATGATTATTAAAGATTACGCATACGAGCTGACACCTGACAACCCTATATTAGCAGGTGACACAGCACATTATATTGGCCTGTCGACACAGGCGGGAAAAATAGAGCCGGTAGTGTATTGTGAGAATAAAAAAGTATATATTTCTAATTTGGATAAAAATTGTGATGTAAGTATTTACAATTTAAATGGCGGTATAATTATAAATAAGGAAGTTAAAACCGGTTCAGTGGAATTTGATTTGCAAAATGTTGCTACCGGAGCATATCTTGTGGTTTTTAAAAATAAAAATGAAATTCGCTCAAAAAAAATTATTATTGATTAAAACCGGATTGTGTGAATTACCAACCGAATGGTGGCACTATAATTCGTGTTCGCGGGAAGAAGCGAAAATTAAATATGCAGTGATTTAAACTATATTAAACTATGACAACCCCAAACAGATATCATAAACTAAAAGCCTATTCACTTTTTTCTACGGCTTTTTTGATTAATGGGCCATCGGGGTTTAGTCAGGTTGTTTATGTTGATATTGACCCGGATATTATTCTCGACACACCGGGAGAACAATTTACTTTAGATATTGATGGTAATGGTTCAGATGATATTTCTTTTTTTAATTCCTCTTTTGACTTTTATATGGCAACTCCATGGTGGTCGTATTGGACAAGACAAGATATAGTTGCTTACCTACCAGATGAAAAATTAGAACTTGCAGGATTAAAACATTATGTTTATTATTGGTCGCAAAATTTTTATTATCCTTATGCATTATCAAATAACGTAATAATTAAGGATGATTTGAACTTTAATGACGCATCATTTCAGGCAATTGCCGAGCGAACCTATTACCAAAATCATAATGATTTACTATTTTGTAATCATTGTTATTGGTACAACTATTTTACAGACGAATCAGTAAACAAATTCCTTGGATTTAAATTGAAAGATGATGCAAGTGATTTCCACTATGGCTGGATTCGCTGTGATGTATTGGACGAAGGCAGAACTATGATTATTAAAGATTACGCATATGAGCTGACACCTGACAACCCTATATTAGCAGGTGATACAGCACATTATATTGGCCTGTCGACACAGGAGGAAAAAATTGATCCGGTAGTGTATTGTGAGAATAAAAAAGTATATATTTCTAATTTGGATAAAAATTGTGATGTAAGTATTTACAATTTAAATGGCGGTATAATTATAAATAAGGAAGTTAAAACCGGTTCAGTGGAATTTGATTTGCAAAATGTTGCTACCGGAGCATATCTTGTGGTTTTTAAAAATAAAAATGAAATTCGCTCAAAAAAAATTATTATTGATTAAAACCGGATTGTGTGAATTACCAACCGAATGGTGGCACTATAATTCGTGTTCGCGGGAAGAAGCGAAAATTAAATATGCAGTGATTTAAACTATATTAAACTATGACAACCCCAAACAGATATCATAAACTAAAAGCCTATTCACTTTTTTCTACGGCTTTTTTGATTAATGGGCCATCGGGGTTTAGTCAGGTTGTTTATGTTGATATTGACCCGGATATTATTCTCGACACACCGGGAGAACAATTTACTTTAGATATTGATGGTAATGGTTCAGATGATATTTCTTTTTTTAATTCCTCCTTTGATTTTTTTATGGCTACCCCTTGGTGGTCGTATTGGACAAGGCAGGATTTAGTGGCTGCTATAGAAAACGAATCGTTTAAATTAGCCGGCCTAAAGTATTATGTATATTATTCTTCTCAAAATGTATTTTACCCTTATGCTATTGAACAATTTGAGTTAATTAATGATGAACTTCAGTTTAACGCTGATACATTTCAAGTAATTGCTGAACGAACTTATTTCAACGCAGGTACCGCATATTTTACTTGTTACAATTGCGAATGGTATAATCCAAGTATTCCTGAAACAATTGATAAATTTCTGGGTATAAAAATAGAAGATGCAACTGATTTCTCTCACTATGGCTGGATTCGTTGTGATGTGATTAACGAAGGTAGAACAATGATAATTAAAGATTACGCATATGAACTTACGCCTGACAACCCAATAGTAGCCGGTGATACAGCACATTATGTTGGCCTGTCGACACAGGAGGGAAAAATTGAACCGATAGTGTATTGTGAGAATAAAAAAGTATATATTTCTAATTTGGATAAAAATTGTGATGTAAGTATTTACAATTTAAATGGCGGTATAATTATAAATAAGGAAGTTAAAACCGGTTCAGTGGAATTTGATTTGCAAAATGTTGCCGCCGGAGCATATCTTGTGGTTTTTAAAAATGAAAATGGAATTCGCTCAAAAAAAATTATTATTGATTAAATCTTGTTTTTGACAATTCTATCTATGTGAGTGCACAGTAATTCCTGCTCATGATAGTAGGCTAATGTTTTATATTCGGAGACTGAATAATTAATTTTTATATTTTAAATCGCAACACACCCAGTGCCATTGAAACATTCGGACTGGTTTCGCCGAACCAGGTTAAAGCATCGCGGGTTGCAACTCCTAGTTCCCAGAATTTAAAATCTAAACCGATACCAGCTGGAATATTATATGCATAACCACCACCTGCAGAAATACCGGCCGATAAATTAAGTATCTCAAATAATTTTACTTGTGCGCCTGCACCAATAACTGGTGTTTCAAATGCACCGGCTACTTCATTCATTGGAAATACGGCATCTAACCCTATATCAAGCATATCATTAATTTTTAATGATGCACCCATTCTTAATTTAGTGGGGAGATTTACTTCAAATGCGCCAACACCTGAATAGGCAATTAATTCCTGTTCATTCAACATATCACTAATAATTTGAATTGGGTCAGTAGTTATAACACCACTAAATGAAACGGTATCTAAAACGAAATCATTAATTTGTAATACGTTGGCTGTGTATTTAATTTTTCCAATATCGGTAATGGCAACACTTGCTGTTAAATTATCTTTCACTTTTAAACTAAATCCAAAATCCCAACCTGTTCCGCGACCAACCGGTTCGGCAGCGCTGGTGGTGATAGGATTGGTAATACCTGCTTCAAGATCAAGAATGTCTAACCCAAGCGCACTTAATCCGGTTATGGTTGAACCATCTGAATGCATGTCTAAATAGGCATAACCTAAAATATATTTAAACCCGATACCAGCATATCCGCTAATTGTTTCCTCATCGCCAAACAATTTTAATCCGTAACCAAGATTAATAGAAGTATTGATGTCCAACTTAAACTCGGAATCCCCAAATAACGTCGATAAACTTACTGGGTCGTACGCAATACCATAAATTTCGGAGCCGTCGATTATTACAGTATCAAAATATTCGGCGTAATTATATCCTTCAAACACAATATTTGCTGCTTCACCTTCAAATTTGGTAAAGTAAGATGCATGTGCAGTTACACTAAATGCGAATGTTCCTAATTTAGGTACACGCAAACTGAATCCGATAGGCATCACATCTACATCAAATCGCAAACCTTCGTTTAAAAACGATTGCGCCAATACTTGAGACTCTTCCTGCGAAATACTGTCCTCATTATTGAATATAATAGCTCTTACATCGTCCTTAGCCAGTGCTTCTGAATAAAATCCATAACCAATTTCTGCCAAACCCAACGAAAAAGCATAATCGGTTTGAAAGCCCAAATTGGCAGGGTTAATACCAAGTGCCTGATAATCAGTAACAAATGATGTTGCTGTTCCACCACGTCCTGTAGCACCAAATGAAGATTGTTCCAACTGCGCCTGCACACCTAATGTTGAGCAGCACAATAAAGTGATATAGAGTAACTTACGCATGTAATTTGTTTATAATCATCCAAAATTATCAATAACTATATTTTCACAATGCCAATTATAAACATATTTTTGAAATTGTTGTCCATTTTACCATTGTTGTTATACTTTTAAGCAACTAATGTCATCGTCAACAAAAACATTTCAGCATAACTTTACCGCTTATTTGGGAATGTTACGAATTGGAATGGTTTTTGACAAACCCTTAACGCTAAAATGAACAACTGTATGCAACCTCTAAAAACCTTGGCACTTACCTTATTGTTAATAATAAGCACAGGTGCATTTGCTCAAAAAGAATTAATTGTCACTGAAGGCTCTGCCACCACTAGTTTAGGTGAGCGGACAGGCTTTACCATTACAATTGATAAAAAAAGTGAAAAAGAAACGCTTAAAGCCCTGAAAACATGGATAGGCGAAATGCAAAAAAAACCGGATTTTGAAGAAACAGTAAAACACGAGTTTAAACTCACCGGTTTTGTAAATGCATCTATAAGCCCCGACCCCATTAATGTGTATTTTTTATTTACAGAATACTCCGACTACGTAAAAGTGACCGGATTTTTTGAAGTAAATCTAACCTTTGTAGCATCCACAACTCTCCCTGATAAGGTGGAACCTTGTAAAAATTTTATGCGCAGATTTGGCTTGCGCATGGAAAAATTAGGTGTTGAAGAGCAATTGGCTGCGGCACAAAAAGAATTAAATAAACGCAACGACGAACAGGCTTCTTTGGAAAAAAAGAACAAACAACTTAATGAACAAATTAAAGAATGGGAAGAGTCGATTGCTAAAGCAAAATCAGATTTAGAACAAAATGGCAAAGACCAGGAGAGTAAAAAATCTGAAATAGCCAAACAAAAAGCAGCTAATGAAGAAATTGAGAAAAAATTAAAAGAATACGAAGGGTATTAATTTTCGAAATATTATTAGAAGCGTCTGCAATTGCAGGCGCTTTTTTTATTTACAATAGCTCAAAAAAATATTTATTTTTGTATTGCTGATGGCGGTTACATCGAAAAATAAAAAAAACACCCTTGTAAAACAGTATGTGCTTACTGTTGGCGAAAAAAATTTTATTGTATTTGTTTACCTGGAAAACAGATATGATTGCAGGGCCAGCATAGGGACTAAAGGTATTCATATTCGCCTTTCAAAATATATGGGAGAGCGCGAGCGTTTCGACCAGGAAATGTCGTTGTTGGACTGGGCAAAAAAGTATATTGCCAAACATCAATTACACAAAAAACCACCCCTTTTTCGTCAATACAGAAATGGCGATACCCTGAAAGTAATGGGTAAAGAATTTTTGATTCAACTCGTTTATGTGCCTCAAAAAAACGCCTCTTCAGGGAGTTTAAAAAACGGGGTTATTTATTTACAATTGTCAGAAGGCATGTCGCCGAAACAAGATCAAAAACATAAAACGTATTTGGTGAGTAAACTTATCGGCAATGAATTTCAGCCACAAATTGCGCAACGTGTGCAATATTTGAACGATTTGCATTTTCAAAAACCCATAAAAAAATTGCGACTGCGTGACAGTATTACAAATTGGGGAAGTTGCAGTTGGGATGGCAATATTAATATTAGTGTACGATTGTTATTTGCACCGCCGGAAGTAATTGATTATGTTTTGATTCATGAATTAGCGCATTTAGTAGAACACAATCACTCAGCGCGATTTTGGAAATTGGTTGAAAAAATAATGCCGGGATATCAACTTGCCGAAGACTGGCTGCATAAAAACGGTGAGCAGTGCATTTTTTAATTCTCTTTAACACGACGTTCTTTTACTAAACGTCCGTTTTTATACCACTTCTTTTTGATAATTTTTCCGTTGGTTGCATACACATTTACCACACCTGTGCCATCACAAAAATCGCCCTGATCTAGGATTACACCATTTTGATCATAATAGGCATTCACATTCCACAACCTGCCTTTCTGATATTCCAGACAGTGTTTTAATTTACCATCGTTATAATAAAATAAACTGTTGCCATTTAATTTATGATGATAATACGTAATTACCGCCATTTGATTGCCATTGGGGTAATAATTATATTTTTTATACAATTTGCAATCATTGTTTTCAGGATTGCAATAACGATCATACAATTTATATCCATTAATATCATATTCATTTTGCCATCCTGCAGGCAATCTTTCTTTACCACTAATTAAAAAACGTGATACAATCCAACTCCGGTTAACATCAAATTGTTCAAGATATAAAACGGAATCACCACGTTCAATTACGGTGACATATTTTTCGAATTTTTTATACACGGTATCACCATTTATAAGATGAAAATCTTTCCGAATAAATACACCTTGGGGTAGTTTACTTTTGGAGATATCTAATACAATAGTTTGGGCATGCATAACTGACATCAAACAAAAGCAAAATATCAGTATACAAAATTTATTCATGCTAATAATGTATTTCAGTTATTAGATTAGTATAGCCCGAAATTAAAATTTAGGACAAGGAATTTTTCTTGCCTTTTGTGGTAAACTGGAAATATAGGTAAGTGAAATTTCCGGCCCTCCATTATTTTTGCTAGCTTCAGAGAGTGATGATATATTAACATCATAACTCAACCCTAAACTTATTTTATCATAATCAATTCTTGCTGCAATAGCTGTAGATTCTGCTTTTGTAGCAGCTTCAGTATCGCCAACTACCCTTTGCCAAACGCCAAAAGAAATGGCATTAGAACTCCATTTCATGCCTTGTAAGTAAAATTTCAAGTTTGTGCCTGCAAAATACTCCACATAAGGCCCTTGAAATACCACCATAGCGGCAGGTACCAATGATGTCATTTCTCCAACTGGAATTTGTGCTCCAATATGACCTGAGCTGCGCATATATAATTTATCGTTTGCGGCTCCAATTGACTGGTCCGGTTGATTTACATGGTACATGGAACCGCCGATATACATGCTGTATTTATCTTCTCTTGGAATGAGATACCACATTAAACCGGCAGATAAATCCAAATAACCCTTGGAGTCAAACCCAATCGATTCTCCATTACCCAACAGCGGATCATAATAAACACCATTATATTGGTTGGCGAAGGTCATGGCCAGATAATTAATACTTTTTTGCGCATATCCTCCCTGAAAACCTGCTGATAAATAACTTCTGTGATATTTATCGCCTAATGTTTTGATATAGGCAAAGGTTAAATTTACCTGAGTGCTACTATATCGGGTGTCGCCTGCAACATCTGAAAATGCGTTTACACCTATTCCCATAATGTCGTTTTTCAAAAATGAAGAACCAAAATTGGCATCGACACTAGTGGCAAACGTATTAAAAGGTGCAAATGAGTTCCATTGATTGCGATAATTAAGAATACCACGGATATTCCCGTTAAAAGCACCTGTAAGTGCAGGATTAAGGGTAAGCGGGGAGGAAAAAAACTGACTAAAATGAATATCCTGCGCGTTTAACGACAACGAGGCTAAACCAACAAGTAAACATGTGAGTTTTCTTAACATACCTGAACCCGACTTAAATTGAAGCATGAAGTTCCGCTTTTTACCGCAATTTTCAAAATTAAGCCGTCAAAGGCCCTGTTATTAAAGACCCGCCGGAAAAAGCAGCAGTAACCCTTTGGAAAGTTTAACTTTGCATAAATGCAGGCACCAGAAAAGATATCAATCCGCGATTTAAGTCTCGAACAACTCACCGAGCAAATAGTAGCTTTGGGAGAACCTTCCTTCCGCGCTAAACAAATTTATGAATGGCTTTGGAAAAAAAGTGCCGTGCAATTTTCCGAAATGCTCAATTTATCAAAATCACTTCGCGAGCAGTTAGAAAGCCATTATACGATTAATGCAATTGTAATAGATGTTCAGCAAAAAAGTATGGATGGCACCATTAAATGTCGTTTTAAATTAGTTGACGGACATATGATTGAAGGTGTACTAATTCCATCAGAAAACAGGATGACTGCATGTGTGTCGAGCCAGGTTGGATGTAATTTGGGATGTACTTTCTGTGCTACCGGTTTTATTAAAATGAAACGCAATCTGGAACCATACGAAATATACGACCAGGTGGTATTACTCAACAAAGCCTCGCTTGAACACCACAAACAACCACTTACCAATATTGTATTTATGGGAATGGGTGAGCCATTACTTAATTATAATAATGTATTGGCAGGCATTGCAAAAATAACCGGTGAAGATGGTTTGCATATTTCTGCCAAAAGAATAACCGTTTCTACAGCAGGTTTGGCAAAAATGATACGCAAATTGGCTGATGATCAGGTGAAATTTAATCTTGCACTATCGCTTCATGCAGCCGATGATATTAAACGTTCGAAACTCATGCCGATTAACGAGGCGAATAATTTAAATGATTTAGTTAAAGCCTTGAATTATTTCCACGACAAAACCGGCAATCGTATCACATTTGAATATATTTTGTTTGATGGCATTAACGAGAGTATGGAAGATGCCAAAAATTTAGTTACGTTATGCAGTAAAGTTCCGGCAAGAGTAAACATTATCGAATATAATACCATTCGCGAAGCCGACTTCCATAAATCGAAGGAAGACCAGCGTGAAAAGTTTATCGCCTATTTGGAAACACATCGCGTAGTAGCTAAGGTGCGCCGCAGTCGCGGGAAAGATATTGACGCCGCTTGTGGGCAGTTAGCCAATAAATAATTGGACATATTGCAGTCACAAAAATGACAAGTGTTTATCATTTCATTCAATATTGTTAATTTAACACCATGAAATTAAAGGTTGGCAGCTTGGTGCTGGGAGTTATCCTTATTGGTTTATTCTCCCGTTGCGACAAAACGTTCCGTTGCGATTGTTATCAGGATGTAATGGGTTTTGATACCACCTATACCCTGGTTGGCGAAGGCCGTGATGAACAAGAAGTATGTGATAATTTCGACTCCTCTACTACCGAGTTTGGCATTACAAAAACAGTAGACTGCGAACCCTATTGATTAGTTGCTCATGATTGCATTACAACACAAAACAACATTACATTTATTGCGCATTTTAATTGGACTGGTGTTTATTACCTCCGCAATTTTTAAACTGATTGGTATTGATGCATTTGAAGTGTACATATTTAGTTTGCAATGGTTTAATTTACCCATATCAACTGTAATTGCCCGATTAATTATTTCGTTGGAATGTATTATTGGTATATTTTTTATTACTAACATTCAATTTAAATGGATAAGTAAAATAACCTTTGGGTTACTAATTAGTTTTTGTATTTTTTTAATTATTCAGATACTTAGCGGCAACAAAGAAAATTGCCATTGTTTTGGAGAAATAATTCAACTCAATCCAACATCATCCCTGATTAAAAATTTATTACTGCTATTCATATTATTTTTAATTCGCAGGGACAGCGGTTTTAACATCAAACATAGCAATTCCATAGCCCTTTTTGTGCTGGTGTTTGCAATTGCTTTCCCCATGTTATATTCAACACCTTATTTTGCTGTAAAATGGCCGGAAATGCCGACTAACACACTGGAAATTGCCGCCAAACGCGCGCAAAATAATCAGTTGTTACAATCACAACAGGCAGCGTCAGGAAAAAAAGTAATTTGTTTTTTAAGTGTGTCGTGCAGCTATTGTGTGAATGGTGCAAATAAAATTGCCATAATTGCTGAAAACAATCAGCTCAACGAAGAAATATTATTTGTGTTTACGGGAGATGAAATGTTACTGCCTGAATTTTGGGAAAAAAGTAATTCACCTCGTTTCAATTATGTTTTTCTACCAATGAGAGATTTCTTTTCCATAGCCGGGCCATCCATTCCCAGCATATATTTGTCAGATAATGGAAAATTTATTCACCAATTTAATTATAAAAATATCGACGAAGCTACTATAATCAGATTTTTACAACAATGAAAACCCACATTTTATTCATTAGCATTTTATTATTATCATTTCGCAGCTTTTCCCAGGTAAGCGAGCGATGTGAAGCAGACACTATTTTAGCGCCTTTTTATCATGGCGTAGCATCAGGTGACCCGACTGCAGATGGGTTTGTTTTGTGGACCCGTATTACAGTAAACGATGATGAAAACCCGCTGTTAACATGGCGTGTAGCTACTGATTCACTTTTCGACAATATAGTAGCTTCCGGAGAAAGTTCAACTAATGCAGACAACGATTTTTGTTTACATGTTGAAGTAGATAATCTGGAACCTTATACATGGTATTATTATCAATTTACTTATAAAGGAATACATTCATTAACCGGCCGCACAAAAACATTGCCTGTTGGTGATATTGATAGTTTACGTTTTGCGATTATTTCATGCGCAAGTTTAAACGCGGGATATTTTAATGTCTATGATATCATTACTCAACGCAACGATTTTGATGCTGTAATTTTTTTAGGCGATTATATTTATGAATATGCCACAGCAGGATACGGATTTAATAATGCTGTTGATCGCATTTATGAACCTGACGATGAAATTATTTCGCTGAGTGATTATCGCACCCGACATGCACAATATAAACTGGATAAACAATTGCGGGTTTTACATCAAAATTTTCCATTCATTTGTTTGTGGGATGATCATGAATTTGCCGATAATGCAAATGAAGAAGGAGCAGAAAATCATCAACCACTGGCTGAAGGCGACTGGCTTGAAAGAGTGGCTGCAGCCGAGTCGGCATATTTCGACTGGATGCCTGTTAAACGCAGTGAAGACCTCTTGGATTCTAATAGAACCTATCGGTCATTTGCTGCAGGGGATTTGATTGATTTATTTGTTTTGGATACACGTATCGATCACCGAAGTAAACAACTAGATTATCTTGCACCTAATTGGGATGATACATCGCGACATATTATCAGTTTAGCACAAAGAGCATGGTTATTTGACGGGCTAAAAAATTCGGAAGCACAATGGAAAATTATTGCTCAACAAGTAATGGTTTCACCTTTAACAGCATTTGGTGTACCTATTAATGATGACCAATGGGATGGTTATCCTCAGGACCAGGAAGCTTTATTACAATTTTTGCGCGATAGTATAACTAATAATAAAGTGATTTTAACCGGTGATATCCATTCGAGTTGGGCAAACGATGTGGCCACTCCAAGTTATGATGCAGGCTCACATACAGGAAGTGCTGCAGTTGAATTTGTTGGACCAAGTGTTACTTCACCGAGCCTCGAATTAGGATGGGCCGAAGATGCGATTCAATTAATGAACGAACATATCAAGTTTATCGATATTGAACACAGAGGATTTTTAATGTTGGATGTTACCAAAGAAAAAACACAAGGGGATTACTACTTCATCAACAATATAAATAGCATTGACACTAATTATAACTATGACGACAGCTGGATGATATTAAATGGCAACAACTGGTTATATCATGCTGATACAGCCACAGTGCGTTTACCAAACAGAATAGTTCCACTTGCTCCTGCCTGCCCCGCCGAACCTGATACGATTACCCTAACTACTAGCAATAATGCAGTAATTATTTATGGGGTTTATCCCAATCCGGTTTCCAGCCATTTAGTGGTTCAATACAACCTTTTTGAGCCTCAATCTACCTTGATTCAGGTAACTAATACACTCAATCAGGTGGTTTTAAGCAGGCAAATTAAAGGTGTCAACGGCTTCAACCTTACCAGCCTAGATGTTTCACATTTACCAAAGGGTAGTTATCTTTTAAGTATTTCAACAAAGCTCGGCAGCAAGTCGAACATATTTGTAAAATCTTAAATTATACTTGTTTTATTGAACTACATCTACAGCATGCCTATTTATTCCTGGCTTATTATTCCTAAAATATTGCGTTTTTGCTTCAAACATCTACTTGGAATTGCTTGAGATTTGTGAAATATTTGGTAGCCAAATTCGTGGGAATTTGGTTTTTAGACAAGGGCTTACTATGTTTGTATTATTAAAACCATTCAATCATTTAAAAAATTAAACATGAAAAAACTCCCTCTATTTATTTTAGCGGCTGCTTTAACAGTTTTTGCTACATCTTGTTCTAAAGAAAAAACTTGTGATTGTGTAACTACTGCACTTGGAATTGAAACAGAATCAACACTCGTTATTGAAGATGGCGATTGCTCAGATTTAGATGAAGAAGTTACCGTTAGCGGTATCACAACATCAGTTGAATGTACTGAACAATAAGTAAATTCTAACTAATTGCGGGAGGTAGTAAATATTACCTCCCTTTTTTATTGTCCATATATGAGCAATACCTCGCTGAACAAAATAAAAATCGCATTAAGACTATTGGTTGGATTGGTATTTTTAATATCCGCCTATTTAAAAGTTATAGCGATTAATGGATTTGAAATCTACGTTTATACCGTTAACCCTTTTAACCTCAATTTTTCCTTTTTTTTCGCAAGGTTAATTATTGGTATTGAATTTACAATTGGCCTTCTACTTTTAATAGGCTACCGACACAAATTATGCAATACAATCAGTATCGTTTTACTGAGTATTTTTTCCATTTTTTTAATCACACAATTAGTTGCAGGCAGCAAAGAAAATTGTTTTTGTTTTGGTGATGCTATTACATTTACGCCATTAGAGTCGCTGGTAAAAAATATTGTTTTAATTATTTTACTTGTAATAATTCGAAAATTACCTGCAACTCAATTTAGATATATCGGTGTTGTATCGCTAGCATTTTGTGGTGCTGGTTTAGCTGTGCCTTTTATCATTTCACCGCCCGACAATTGGGTGCAAAACAGATATGCACAATACACCGAATTTGATGCGGAACTACTCACTCAAACCCTTACTGAACCGATATATGAAGGGAAACATTTAAACGAAGGAAAAAAACTTGTTTGTTATTTCAGTATGGGTTGTGAATATTGCAAACTTACAGCCGGTAAAATTACAGGCATGTCCGAAAAACTGTCAATCGACAGTAATATTGTCTATTTATTTATGGGTGATGAAAAAAATCTAAACCAGTTTTGGGAGGATAGTGACTCTAAAAAATTCACCTACTATATCTTACCTGTAGAAGATTTTTTTAAAGCAAGTGGTAGTCATTTACCTGCAGTTTATTTTGTTGAAAATGGGAAAGTCGTAAAAAAAGCTGCTTATCGTACTTTAAATGACAAAGATGTAGCCACTTTCTTTGGAAAATAACTACATCTTCAAAATTAATTATTGGAATTATTACATTTCTACACTTTCTGCAACAACTTCTTTCACCTCAGGTACCATTCTGCGCAATAAACCTTCTATTCCTGATTTCAATGTTACAGTTGAAGAAGGGCAACCACTGCAAGAACCTTGCATCATTAATGTTACAATTCCATTATCGAAAGATTTAAATTGAATTGCACCACCATCCATTTCAACAGCAGGTTTTACATATTGATCCAGCATGGCTTTAATTTTTGCCACAACTGCATCACCATCCATTTCGCCACTTATATTATCTGTTTCAGGAATTTCGCCAACAATAACCTTCCCTTCGCTAACCCAGTTTTTGATAAAATCAGCAATCGACGATTTTACTTCAAACCAGTCGATATCACCGTCTTTTCTAACGGTAACGAAGTTATTCATGATAAAAACACCTTTAACAAAGCTGAATTCATTAAAAATTGCTTCTGCCAATGGTGCGAAGGCTACTTCATCCCCACGTTCAAAATCTACACTACGGCCTGTGAGCAACATCTTGTTCATTACAAATTTTAATGAATCCGGATTGGGAGTTGCCTCTGTGTATATGCTAACAATAAAATTACTCATGTTGGTTATCTTTTTTTTGCCGAACAAAATTAGGCATTAATTGGTTCCTGACGAAACTTATATCCTCTGTTTATGCCCTATTTGTTAAAACAGCTACCCCCATATTTTAGTTCAAAACCTCAAACAACAGCAATACTTTCATTAAAAAAGCCCCATTGGATTGAACCAATGAGGCTTTTTATAAAATAATCAGTTATTAGAATTTGAAACCCAGTTTTGTATACATAAACAAACCATTAAAGCCCATTTGAACTGCATCCCAGGCGCCGCCGGTTTCAGTTTCATAAGGGTCTGTATCGTCAGGGTAAGTATTAAGCAAGTTAGTGCCCCCAATAGTTAAATGCATATTGGAAGTAATATCGTATCCAATGCTTGCATCAAGGGTTGTTTTTGGTGAATAGGTGTACTCTTCAACACTATAATTTATCAGGTTGATTGCTCCGAAATAATTTGCACGCAGATTTACATTTAATTTTTGAGTAGCATATTCAACATTAAAATGCATTTTTACCGGAGGTGCACTTGCCAATAGGAAATATTCTTCTCTATCGCTAAAATAATTATCTTCTTTGCCAGCTAATAATTCATTAGTATGAATGGCTGTAACTTCCATTTGATTAAAATTACCAGCGTAGGTAAGCATTAGTGTATTATCGTTCATATAAATTTTATATGAAATAATAGCATCCAAGCCCATTGTTTTAGTGTCGACTGCATTGGTAAAGAAACGCGCATATCCAACATTTAATTCTTCTAATGTTGCACCAATACTATCGTCATCAGTTCCAAAACCATCGGTTAATACAATTCGGTCAGCGATAGTAACATAATAAGCATCAAGTGTAATTGACAATGCTGTAGTTGGTTTTGCTGTTATTCCGAAACTACCGTTTATACTTTTTTCTTCAGTTAATCCCGGAATACCCGCAGCTCGGGTAATTACACTTTTGTTATCGGCAATTAATTCATCAATAATTTGTCCGTTTTCTACATTGGTATAAGTTGATGAGAAATAAATTTGGGCTAATGAAGGCGCTCTAAATCCATTACTTACTGAACCACGAATTGCATATTTATCACTGATAGCATAACGGGCGGCTAATTTACCTGTTATTGTGTTGCCAAAATCTGAATAATCTTCATAACGCAATGCTGCACTCAACGCAAAATCATTTGTAATATCAGCTTCTACATCTAAATAAACACCAACATTACTTCTGTATTCATCGGTTACATCACTAGGCTGAAAGCCAGGAAATCCTTGTGATCCACCTGGTCGTGTTGTAGTATCGCCCCCATCAATAAACAAACCGCCGTAATTATACCATGAACCTTCTTCACCGGCAAAAATGGTGTAATTATCAATTCTGTATTCTGCACCGTATGCAATATTTAATCCTTTTAATGCCTCACTAAAATATCGTGAAAAATCAATACTTGTTGACGATTGCATTAATGAAAAACCACCGTCATCAAATTCGGTAGGAGATGCAGTTCCTAAAGATGCATTTAAAGTATTGCGACCATAATAATGCATTTTATTTTTTCCGGTTGTCATATTAAAATCTACATCCCAGCCTTTAATATCTCCTCTCAATCCTGTTGATAACGAATGGTCATTTACAACTGAGGCAATAATTGGGTCAAATCCTTTTCTATAAATATCGATAACGTTTCTGTCTTCATCTGCAGCGCGTGTATAAGCATATGCTTCAACATTGCGGTTTCCGGAGCCTCCAAATGCATAAAAATGTGTGTTGGCATTTAATGGAACATTCATATTAAACCATGCAGAAAAGTCTGCAACTTCTGCATCACCATATTGGTTGCGCACATCCGTGTGATCCGGAAAATCGCCTGTAAATTCTGCGCGGTTGGTATGCCCACGATAGTGGTAATCGGCAGTAACGTTTACAAAGCCACGTTCGCCAATTTTAAATCCGTAGTTGCCATTTAGTTGTAAATTTTCACCATCAATTGCGCCCGCATCAAAATTATGTTGTGCTAAATAAGCACCGGTATTTACATTTCCGGTAAATTCATTTACATTATCTTTTAATACGATATTAATTACACCTGCAATAGCATCAGAACCATATTGTGCAGAAGCGCCATCACGTAAAATTTCTATACGTTCAATTGCCGCTGCCGGAATGGTATTTAAATCTGTTCCGGTATTTCCACGGCCACGTGTTCCAAAAATATTTATGAGAGAACTTTGATGATATCTTTTTCCATTTATCAATACCAACGTTTGGTCAGGGCCTAATCCACGCAAAGTAGCCGGGTCAATATGGTCAGCGCCGTCGGAACCACTTTGGCGGTTTGAGTTAAACGATGGAGCGGTGTATTGTAATAATTGATTAACATCTAATTGACCATTCGCTTGCGTTAACGAAGCAACATCAATTAAATCAACTGGCACCATACTTTCAGTAACCGAACGATTTAAACTTCTTGTGCCCACTACCTCAACACCGGATAAGTTATATGATTCCGGTTCCATTAATACACGTAAGGTAGTTTGTGCGCTCACTTCAATTTCCTGAGTTGCATAACCAACAAACGAAAAAACTAAAGTGGCAGGCATACTATTAATGGCCAATTTAAAATTTCCATCAAGGTCGGCAACTGTGCCGTTTGTAGAGCCTTTTTGGACAATAGTGGCACCCGGCAAAGGCCCTCCGTTAATGTCAGAAACATTGCCGGCAATTTGATTTTGCGCAACCAGGCTTTGTGTGAGTAGGGAAAGAATGATAAGGTAAAAGTAATTTTTCATAACATGTGGTTTATTGTAAGGCTAATGTAAATATTTTATATGAAAAGTATCAGCCTTAGTCAACACCTGATTGTTAACCAATCAGGCGTTTTATTTTATGATAATGAGAACCTCAAATAACCAAGCAATACAACACCTACCTCATAAAAAAAGCCGACTATTTAAATAGTCGGCTTAATCTATTTAATTAACCCTTAAGAACTATTGTAATACGACTGTTTTTGTGCCGGAATAACCATTTTGCGTCACCTTAACAAAGTAGGTGCCTTTTGGTGCATC
>DAORKJ010000050.1:7112-27457 GCA_035439505.1 Chitinophagales bacterium | reverse complement strand
GTTTGCACCATAAAACAATTGCGAATTAATCCGCTGCTTGGGCGCGAATAATCGGCATAAACCGTATCTAAAAACGAATCGCCAAACATCCAGACAGTTCTGCCATCGGGCAAAGCAATTGAATAAGTAGCATCACCACCTGTCCAGCCATTGCCAAACCGGTTAAACAAATTGGTAAATTTATTGGCGGATTTAGTGCTTACTCCGGCTAACGCATAATGCACTTCATCTGCTTCATTGTCAGCGGTAACAGGTACATCCTTTTGACATGCAGAAAAAAATAGCAGGAGTGTTAATGAGAGGACAGGAATTAAATTTACTTTTTTGAACATAGTGGTGTTTTATTCAGTTTAGATGAAAAAAATAAAATTACCGGACATTAAAATTTTGCCTTGTAATTTTGCATAAATAGCTAAAGTTATGAAATCTGTAAGAATTTGGTTGTGGATCGGCGTTTTTATGGTGTTGGTGCAAGTAATGTTGGGTGGAATTACCCGCTTAACAGAATCAGGTTTATCTATTACCGAATGGGATGTTGTAATGGGCAGTTTTCCGCCAACTTCATCTGAGGGATGGCAACAAGAATTTGAAAACTATCAAAAAAGTGCACAATTCGAAAAAGTAAATAACGATTTTACTGTTGAACAATTCAAAAGTATTTATTGGTGGGAATTTATTCATCGTTTATGGGCCAGATTAATTGGCTTTGTATTTTTATTTCCGTTTATTTATTTTTTAATCAAGAAAAAATTTAATGGCAGCTGGATAAAAAAATTGTTATTTGTTTTTTTATTAGGCGGATTACAAGGTTTTGTAGGTTGGGTGATGGTGGCTAGTGGTCTTGATGGCGACCCATGGGTAGATCCCAGTAAATTAACTATCCATTTATTATTGGCATTGCTGGTATATATGTATTTAATATGGTTGGCATTATCGTACAGACATAAACCGGTAATTACTGATCATCCTAATGCACATCGTTCGATAAAATGGGTGTTGGTTTTGGTATTTATTCAAATCGGTTTAGGTGGATTAATGGCCGGTACCGATGCAGGGCTATTGTATAATACCTATCCTTTAATGAATGGAAGGGTTATGCCTGAAGGTGCGTTTCAACAAATTTTTAGTGCAGAAAAACTCGTTGCATTATCGCCTGAAATTAATTTCATTCATCGTACATTTGCTTTGGTTGTTACTTTGATGATTATTTATTTTTGGCTGCAAAATCGAAAATTCAGCTCTCCGATAATTCATAAACTGAACAACTTTATGTTATTAGGTGTGCTTATCCAATTTTTACTTGGTGTGCTCACTTTATTAGGTGCTAAAACAAGTATTCCGGTATTTTTGGGTGTAGCACACCAGATTACGGCTTGTTTGCTGCTGGGTGTGGTAGTTGCCATAATGTTTTATGCCAAACCACGAAGCGGTTACACGCATCCGTAAGGGACTAAACTTCATAACCTGCTCCAGGATGCGGCTATAAAAATTTGAACCGCTATCTTTGCCCAAAACAATCAACTGTGAAAGGAATTATTCTTGCAGGAGGATCAGGAACACGTCTGCATCCCATTACTTTGGCCATTAGCAAACAATTAATGCCAATTTATGATAAGCCTATGATTTACTACCCCTTGTCAACCTTGATGATGGCGGGGATAAAGGATATCTTAATTATTTCTACACCTTACGACCTGCCTGGGTTTCAGCGCCTTTTGGGCGACGGTTCCCGCATAGGATGTAATTTTTCATACAAAGAACAACCTTCACCTGATGGTTTGGCGCAGGCCTTCACACTGGGAGCTGATTTTATAGGCAACGATAAGGCAGCTTTGGTGCTTGGGGACAATATTTTTCATGGTGTAGGCATGGGAGAGTTGCTTACGGCTAATAACAATCCCGACGGTGGTATTATTTACGCTTATCACGTAAGTGACCCTGAACGTTATGGTGTTGTCGATTTTGATGAAAGTGGTAAAGTATTATCTATAGAAGAAAAACCACAACACCCAAAATCTAATTATGCCGTTCCGGGATTATATTTTTATGATAATGAAGTTGTGGAAATAGCTAAAAATTTACAACCTAGTCCTCGTGGCGAATATGAAATTACCGATGTAAATAAGGAGTATTTAAAACGTGGCAAACTAAAAGTAAGTGTATTACCTCGCGGAACTGCTTGGTTTGATACCGGTACTTTTGATTCTTTAATGGCAGCAAGTACTTTTATTCAATTAATTGAACAACGTCAGGGATTAAATATTGGTTGTATTGAAGAAATCGCATTTAGAAAAAAATTCATTAATGCCGAAGAATTAGAAAAAATTGCACAGCCATTAATGAAAAGTGGTTATGGTCAGTATTTAATGCGTTTAATTAAATAAAAATTATTTAGCATTATATTTAGTATTTATATTTCATTTTAATTTTTCATTTTGGAATCAACAAAAACGATTTTAATTACCGGTGGTTGTGGTTACATAGGTTCACATACAGCTTTGGACTTATTGAGCAAAGGTTATAATGTTGTTTCCATTGATAATTTATCGCGCTCAAAACAATTTGTTCCCGAACGTATAAAATCCATTTCCGGACAAGACTTTATCAATTATAGAATTGATTTGCGCGACCTGCCTAAATTGCGTACTGTTTTACACAATCATACCGATATTGTTGGTATTATACATTTCGCTGCATTTAAATCAGTAGGAGAGTCGGTGCAGAAGCCATTAATTTATTTTGATAATAATATTAATTCAACTATTAATATTTTGCGTATAGCGGAAGAATATGCAATTCCCAATTTTGTATTTTCATCATCGTGCAGTGTGTATGGCAACACAACTGAATTGCCGGTAAGTGAAAATACACCCTTGTCGTCCCCCGAATCACCTTATGGTTGGACGAAACTAATCGCAGAACAGATGATTGCGTCGCATGCAAAAACATCGAATATCAATTTTATTGCTTTGCGTTATTTTAATCCGGTTGG
The DNA here is from genome assembly GCA_035439505.1 of Chitinophagales bacterium. Lineage (GTDB taxonomy): Bacteria > Bacteroidota > Bacteroidia > Chitinophagales > BACL12 > UBA7236. The sequence goes on along the minus strand of DAORKJ010000050.1, from coordinate 24,465 downwards.
CGCACACGAAAGTGGTAAAATTGGAGAAATTCCATTTGCCGAACCGGAAAACCTGGTGCCAAACATTACTCAAACTGCCATAGGTAAAAAGGAGCAGTTTGTAATTAACGGAGCCGATTACCCAACCCGCGATGGTAGTTGCATTCGCGACTATGTGCATGTGATGGATATTGCTGAAGCACATACACTTGCTTTGGAATTTCAAATGGCGGGCAAGCAACAAAATAAATTCGAAGTATTTAATTTGGGAAGTGGTAATGGTGTTTCTGTATTAGAATTAATTCATTCTTTTGAATCAGTTAGCGGCGTGCCGTTAAATTATGTTTTAGGAACTCGAAGAGAAGGGGATGTTATTGCCATTTATGCGGATAATAAAAAAGCAGCTGAACAATTAAACTGGTTGGCAAAACGCAACCTCGACCAAATGATGCAATCTGCTTGGGCTTGGGAGCAACAATTGCAAAATGAAAATTTGTGATATACTTTTAACATATGGTAAACGGATTGTTATTGTTTGATTTTGTTGAATTTTTCGGTCATACACCAGCCGAGGCCGGTATCATTGTGTTTAACCTTATCCTAATTGAAAGTATGCTAAGTGTGGACAATGCACTGGTAATGGGAACTATGGTAATGGATTTACCGAAAGAGCAAAGAGGAAAGGCTTTGCGTTATGGTATTTTCGGTGCCTATTTTTTTAGAGGTCTTGCGTTATTGCTTGCAGCCTGGTTAATGAAAGTTGTTTGGTTGAAAGCTGCAGGAGGATTATACCTACTTTATCTCACAATTGATTATTTCAGAAGTAAATCAACTGAGTCGACAGCAGATGATACATTAAGCAAACAAAATAATTGGTTTTATAAAAATACGGTCGGCAGAATTGGTAATTTTTGGAGCACAGTTATTTTAGTTAATATCATGGACCTTGCGTTTTCTATTGATAATGTTTTTGCTGCAGTGGCTTATACAGATAATATTTATTTAGTTTGCCTCGGTGTATTTATCGGAATATTAGCTATTCGATTTGTTGCTCAAGGTGTAATACGACTACTTGAAAAATTTACATTTTTAAATACCTCTGCATTTTTAATTATTGCACTTTTAGGTATTAAATTAATTCTTTCATTTTTGTGTTACGAATTTGGCCGGGATACGGCTCTATGCCATTTTATGGAAAATGAAAAAACAGATTTATATTTTTCCATCATTACTGTAGCCATATTTATTATTCCTGTTTTAACTAGTTGGCTATTTAATTTTCCACGAAGTAAATCTCCTGAGGAAGCGAACTAAACCTGCAAATTATTGTTGTAAAGCTTTTCCCGTATTTTAAATTACGCATATGACAAAAACTCGACTTGAAGCTTTTAGCGATGGGGTAATTGCTATTATTATCACCATCATGGTTTTAGAATTAAAAATTCCTCATGAGGCAACATGGGAAGCACTTTTTGAGCTATGGCCCGTAACTTTAAGTTACATTTTATCCTTCATCAATATTGGTATTTATTGGGGTAATCATCATCACTTATTACACACAACAAGAAAACTAAACAGTGGCATCATCTGGGCGAATCTGAATTTGTTATTCTGGTTATCACTAATGCCATTTGCAACTGCATGGATGGGTGAAAATCATTTCGCAACAAATACAGTTGCAGTATATAGTGCAATTTTATTAATGTGTGGAGCGGCCTATTATATTTTGCAACGTTGTATAATGGCAGGGTATAAAGAATCGTCACTTATGATTGAAGCACTACAAAAACAAACAACAAAAGCGAACATTTCAACTATCAGTTATTTTAGTGCAATTCCGTTGGCATTTGTACATCCTGGTATTAGCGGAGTATTAATAGTTTTTGTAGCTGCCCTTTGGTTAATCCCGGATAAAAATATTGAAAAGGCTTTAGATAATTGATTTATCGTATTAATGTAACATTACCTTTTAATTGTACTTTTCTGCCTGTTGCTAATTCAACCAATGTGGTATAGGCATATACACCTTGATTTACATCTGTGCCTTTAAAAGTGCCATCCCATAGTGCATTTGGTTGGTTGGGAGATGTGTTTTCGGTATAAAAAATTAATTCTCCCCAACGATCATAAATGGCACATGTATGAATGAGTACTATGCCCGGACCAAGAATGGAAAATGCATCATTTACGCCATCACCATTTGGAGTGAATGTGTTGGGAATATAAATGTTTTCGTTTGATGTAATAACAAATACGGTTACCTCATCAGTTGCAATACAACCATTTGGATCAATTGAAACTAGTGAATATGTTGTAGTATAATCAACATCGCTATAAGTAGTAAAACAATTGGAACATGTTAGACCTTCCGCAGGCGACCACGTTACGGAACCTCCTGCAGTAGCATTTAATTCTGCAACACCGGTATCAAATATAGTAGTGTCGGCACCGGCATCTGCATAATTTTGAGTGACAATTATCGGATATACGCCACCTGTAGCACATCCATTGGCGTCGTTTACCGTATAAGAAATATAAAACGGACCTCCAATTCCGGCTACAGTTGGATCAAATGTAGTTCCACTTACACCAATACCTGAAAATACACCTCCCGGAAGCGATACAATAAGTTCAATTGTAGGCGATTCTAAACAAACTATTTCCGGAATTTCATCAGTTACTGTTGTTGGGAGGAAATTATTTAAAGTATAATTAATTGTACTATCACAACCTAAAATTGTAGTAAATGTTGTTGTATAAGTACCGGGAATATTTGTTGTTATTCCACTCGGAAGAATTACATTTTCGCCAACGCAAACGGTAGTATCAAAAAGAATTGTATAATTCGGATAAACAATAAGGTTGGTTGTAATAATACTATCACAGCCTGCTACAGTAGTAAAATTATTTACATAGGTTCCAGCTGTTGATACAAGTGTGCCATCAGGTAAAATATAATTTTCATCATCACAAATACTTGTATTAATTGTGGTGGAGTAAGAAGTAGAAACAGTTAAATTCAAGGTAATAATGCTATCGCATCCTGCAGCAGTTATAAAATTGAAAATATAAATTCCGGTAGTTGTAGTTGTGGTTCCATCGGGAAGTGTGTAAACTAATCCATCACAAATGGCATCATTCAACAAGATATCGTAAACTGGCAACAATGATAAATTAACAAACACTATACTATCGCTGCCATCAATTGCTGTAAGGGTAATTTCATATTCTCCTGCAGCAGTTACAATGCTACCATCAGGCAATGTGAAACTTTCACCATCGCATATAGCAGTATCAATAGTTGATGCACACGGCTCAATATAAATGGTATCGGTTAATAAATAGGAACCCGGGTCGTAATGGCAATAATCTGAAATGGAAACAATATACATCCCCGGTTCATCAACGAGTAAAGTATAACCAACATCTCCTGTATTCCATTCAGGGTCGCCCCAAACTACCGGATAAAATGAAACATCCAATAAAATTTCATCATCGCATAATAGCGTAGTATCGGGCAAAAGATTATAATCTGCTCCACCAACATATATTGGGTTCAGGTCGGTAACAGGATCTTCTAAACAACAATTCCCTCCTTCACTCACTAAAAAATCTCCAGCAGGAAAAACACTATAATCTGTCCAATGGCCATAAAGAATTGAACCGGGACCAAATTCTGCCAAATAAAATTGCACAATTTGGGGAGATGAATTTCCTCCTCCGGTTTCAGTTTCGCTGCAACCACTTCCGGAAACCATACAATTAACTAATGGAGGAAAACCAGGAATAATTTCATCACCTAAATAATTGGTAATTGCAATATTGTCTGTAGTTGTGAAGTAAATGGTAACAAGGGCTGGGTCAACACCATCAATAGCTGCAGGTGCGTTAAATCCTGCAAAAATGACTTCAGTTATATTTCCGACAAAGGCGCCAAATATGTTTACATCAACAATTTCGTAAGTGGTTATCCCAATTTTGAGATTGGGAATATCCGCATCTACATTTATATTTAACGTGCCTCCATCATAATTAGAGTATAACATAACGTTGCCGGCTGGGTCACAAATAGTTTGATTATAAGCATTTGTGCCAACCATTAACAAAAACACTAACAGTATGGATGATAACAGTTTCATTTTAATGAAAACATAAAAATAATCTGTTTGTTTTAATTTATCTTTAATTTTTATGGAAAGTGCTTTCGATGCAGTAGCTAAACAATATGACAACGAATTTTCCTATTCAGCCGTTGGGAAAGCCCAACGCGCTTGTGTTTGGCGGCATCTAGGGGCAATTCTGCCATCTAAAAAGGTACAAATTTTAGAAATGAATTGTGGAACAGGTGAGGATGCAATCAGGTTTATTAAGCTGGGTCATTCAGTTTTGCTAACCGATGTTTCAAATGAAATGGTTACTACAGCTACAAATAAACTTGAGCAGGAAGGGTTAACTAATTTTTCTACAAGTATTTGGAATTTAAAGGATACATTTCCTTTAGCATCTGATAAATATGATTTAATTTTTTCCAATTTTGGAGGATGGAATTGTTTATCTAAAAGTGAATTAATGGCACTCGCCATTCAATGTGAAAAACTATTGTCACCTGACGGCAAAATCGTTGCTGTAGTTATGGGAAGAAAATGTTTGTGGGAAAAATGGTATTTCCGGTTTAAACAAAAGCCTGATGAGCAAAAACGGCGGCTGAATTCAACTCCTGTAAAAGCAAGGCTGGACAAGGTTTCAGCAGTTGATACCTGGTATTATTCTCCCGATGAAATTGCACAATTATTTTCGGGTTTTGCAGTAACAAAAATAAAACCCATTGGTTTGTTTATACCGCCAAGTTATCTTAATCCGTTTTTTAGCAATAAATTATTTTTATTAAAAATATTGACCGGATTAGATAAATTATTTTCTTTTTCAATGTTGAGTAACTATGCTGACCACTTTTTAATTGTTTTGGAAAAGAAAAACAATTAATCAATGAATTGAGATAAAACATTAATCAATAGTGGACTCGAGTTTTATTTTTTAGCAATTAATTGTTAATCCGCTGTCTTAAAGGCTTTGTACCACAACAAATCGAACTCTAAAATTATACAGAAATGCTCTTTTAAAGCGGCTTGTGATTAAATTTGTGGTTATCAGGTATATGAAGGTATTATTAACACACGGCTATTTTATTGCAGATGACCCTAAGGAGCAGGTTATCATGCGGCCGTATGTGCCTTTGGGGATTTTATATATATCCGGGTTTCTTGAGCAACAGGGCGTTGAGCATGAGGTTTTCGACAGTACATTTCAAACACAGGAATTGCAACTGGCATTTATTGAAAAGTATCAACCTGATTTTATTGGTATTTATGTCAATTTAATGACCAAAGTTAATGTGCTGAAAATAATAACAGCGGTTAAAAAAATGCCATCATTACAACACTGTAAAATTATTTTAGGCGGACCTGAAGTGCGGAATCATGTCGACAATTTTTTGAAACATGGGGCAGATGTTATTGTATTAGGTGAAGGAGAGATTACTTTTCATGAGGTAATTAATACGTTACATGAAAAGAAAGATTTATTGACGGTAAAAGGAATATGTTATAAAAATACTATTAATGAAATAATTCATACGGCGGAAAGAGAAAAAATAAAAGATTTAGATGTACTCCCTGTTCCGAATCGCAAAAAAGTAAATTTACAGTTATACCTCGATGCATGGAAAAGGCACCATGGAAAAAATGCTATTTCAATTTCTACCATGCGTGGTTGCCCTTATACCTGTAAATGGTGCAGCAGAGCAGTATATGGATTGAGCTACCGACGTCGCAGTGCTGCTAATGTGGTAGATGAAATGGAGCAGTTGAAATCTAGTTATAAGCCAGATACACTTTGGTTTGTAGATGATGTATTTACGGTGAGTCACAATTGGATGCAGGCCTTTGCTAATGAAGTGCAATTAAGAAATTGTAAAATTCCTTACGAATGTATAACACGTGCCGACAGATTGAATGAAGAAGTTTTACAACTATTGCAGCAAAGCGGTTGCATCAGAGTGTGGATTGGAGCAGAAAGCGGTTCACAAAAAATAATTGATGCAATGGACAGACGCGTAGATGTTGAACAGGTGCGCAATATGATTCAACTCGCAAAAAAATACCATATTGAAACCGGCACATTTATTATGCTGGGATATCCCGGGGAAGATGAACGTGATATTGAAGAAACAATATTTCATTTAAAAGCGGCTAATCCCGATTATTTTACTATAACTGTTGCATACCCCATTAAAGGAACGGCACTTTATACGCAGGTGGAGCCTGATTTTATTAACCAACAGGATTGGACTACTTCCAGTGATCGTGACATTAATTTTAAACGTACTTACCCCGAACAATATTATAAGTTTGCTGTACGACGAGTTGTTAATGAAGTAAATTACTTTAAGCATAAACGTTTGCAGGATAAAGTAAAATCATCGCTTGCAAAATCAGGAATGTGGATGTGTCGCACTTTTTTATCATGAATGACAAAATACTCATATTAACACCGGGTTTTCCTGAAAATGAACAGGACAGTACCTGTGTGCCGTATATCCAACAATATGTCATTGCATTAGCAAAAAAAATAGGGAATGAAAATGTTGTGATCGTTAGTTTGCAATATCCGTTTACACGAACACCTTACATTTGGAATGGGATTCAGGTATTTCCATCCGGTGGAAAAAATAACAAATCGCCTTTTGCCTATTATTTAAATTTGCGCAGAACCAGAAAGCGTATATCAAAGTTATATAAAACTGCACATTTTTGTGTCCACGCATTTTGGATGGGTGAAGCTGCATTTTTAGGCAGGTATATTGCTAAAAAATATATTTCAAGGTTTGTGGTAACATTTATGGGACAGGATGTTAATCAGGGTAATCGCGTAATGCGGTTTATTGATTACTCCAAAACATTTATAGTTACCTTATGTCGGTTTCACGACGATACTTTTTTTGCCAATTATGGCCATCAGGCAGATGCCATAATTCCGTTACCAATAAAAGCGTATCCGTTTCAAATAGATAACCTGAGAACAATTGATATTTTATTTGTCGGCTCATTTATAGCGGTTAAACAACCTTTGCAATTTGTTGAAATTATAAGTAGGCTGAAAAGCAGTTATCCAAATATTAATGCCGTTATGATTGGAGAAGGGAATTTAATGGAGGAAGTTAAAACGGAGATATCAAAATTGCAATTGGATAATAACATCAGGTTATTAGGACAGGTTTCGCATGATGTTGTGTTTGATACAATGTCAAAAGCAAAAATATTATTACATACTTCAAAGTTTGAGGGACAATGTCTGGTGTATGCTGAAGCATTATCACTCGGTATGTATGTGGTCAGTTATCCGGTAGGCTGGTTCGATTCCTCAGCAAAGCATATTACCGGAAAGTCGGTTGAAGAACTTGCAGAAAAGGTTCAACATTTATTTTCACAACCGCTTAGTTTCCATCAAGAAAAGGTAATCAATACAGACAATATTGTGGATGCATATTTGAAATTATATTGGGGAGGGCAAGAAAATGTATAATAAAAATGGCGTTATATTATTTAACCCTCGAGCGGCTAACTACAAGCCTCGCATTCCGAATTCTGTTTTGTCGGTGGCTGCTTCTATTGATAGCTTGTTTCCTTATGTAATTGTTGATGGTAATTTGGAAGAAGACCCCTTGCAAAAAATTGAACAATATGTATTATCCGGTAATTTCAAATATTTTGCATTAACGGTAATGCCAGGGCCGCAGCTCAAGCAGGCAATACCATTTTCCAAAAAAATAAAATCGGCATTTCCTCATATCACAATTATTTGGGGCGGGTATTTTGCGAGTAATCAGCACAAAGTGGTAATGGAATCGGGGTATATAGATTATATTATTTATGGTCCAGGCGACAAAGCCTTTCCGCAACTGTTATCTGCCCTGGAAAATAATGCACCATTACATTTAATTCCAAATTTAATTTGGAATGAGGAGGGTAATATCATAAAAAATCATAAAGATGAATTATATGAGCAGGATGAATTGCCTCCTTTACCATATGAAAAACTCAATAGCTTTTATCCGATTTCCAAGTATTTAGGTAAAACGTATTTGGGGACAAAAACTATTGCTTATCATAGCAGTATTGGTTGCCCGTTTACTTGTGCTTTTTGTGGAATAGTGCCAATCTATAATGCCAGATGGAAAGGGAAGTCTGCTTCGCTGATATATCAGGATATTCAATACCTTAAAAATAATTACGGCGGAAATGCAATTGAATTTCATGACAATAATTTTTTCGTTTCAGAAAAACGTTGTGTGGAGTTTTCAAAAATGATTATGCATGATAACATGCAATGGTGGGGTGAAGGCCGTATTGATACTTTAGATAAATATTCAGATGAAAGTTTGCTATTAATGCACAAAGCGGGGTGTAAAATGATATTTTTTGGCGCTGAAACCGGCAACGATAAAATATTAAAAATGATGGATAAAGGGGGCACTCAAACCGGCGAACAAATAAAACGATTTGCAGCACGTTTGCATCGAATTGGTATAGTGCCCGAATATTCTTTTGTTTTAGGAACTCCGGGTGAAAGTGTTGAGGCAACCGGAAAACAAATAGAAGAGGATATTCAGTTTATTAAAACCATAAAATCCATTAATCCGGACACGGAAATTATTATTTATGTTTATTCGCCGGTGCCCACTGAAGGAAGTGATTTATATATGGCTGTGCAACAAACGGGTTTTCATTTCCCCCAAAAATTAGAGGACTGGATTTCACCACAATGGGAAAATTTCGATTTACGGAAAAACCCATTAACACCGTGGTTAAGTCCCGGTATGATAGACAAAATTAAAAATTTCGAAACTGTACTAAATGGCTATTTCCCTACAGTAAGTGATATCAGACTTACACATCGGAAAAGAAAAATTATTTCAGCCATTGCTGCATGGAGGTATAAATCGGGATTTTATGCATTGCCTTATGAAATTAAATTTTTGCAAAAATATTGGCTGCAATACCGACAGCCCGAAACGGAGGGATTTTAATGCGTAGAATCAGCAAAAAATTTACCCAATGGTTTTTACAACCAATTATCAGTCGCCGAATTTCACGTGCTTCTGAATATACGTATAACGGCATCACCTTACATATTCCGGCAGGGGTTTTCCATCCAAAATATTTTTTTAGCACGAAATATCTGTTGAAACAATTAACAACATTACCATTGCAGGGGAAAACATTTTTAGAATTAGGAGCCGGCAACGGACTTATAAGTATATCGGCTGCCAAACACGGTGCTCAAGTAACTGCCTCTGATATTAGTGATCTGGTAGTAAAAACATTAGTGCAAAATGCTTTAGATAATAATGTTAAGATAAATATCATAAAAAGTGATTTATTCCAACAAATCCCCAAACAAACCTTTGACATAATTGCTATTAATCCACCTTATTATCCCAAACAGGCACGTAATGATTTAGAAAAGGCATGGTATTGTGGTGTTAATTTCGAATATTTTTATGCTTTATTCAGAGAGATTAAAGATTATATGACTACTTCGTCAATTGTTTTAATGGTATTATCCGATGGTTGCGACATACAAGGAATAACAACAATTGCTAACAAAAATGGATTAAAATTAGCACTGTATCATCAACAACAAATTTGGTGGGAACGAGAATTTATTTTTCGTATACTGTAACATAATATAACCATTGTTATTATTTATGTAATCAAAAAACCGGTATCTTAGCATACGGTAATTTTTTATGAAAGTATTACATCGGTCAGCAACTGAAAAAATCCAATTATCTCCGGCTACATCAGCCGTATTTAAAGTGTTGGCATATTTCGATGTGTTTAAATATCCTTTAACGTTGCCTGAAATCGAAAAATATGCGACTTTTCGTTTTCACCATTTAAGCGAAGTGGAAGAAGCTTTAGGATTTTTAAAGGAACGGCTAATCATTTTTCAATTTGGAGAATTCTATTCATTGCGCAACGAATTTTGTTTAATTACCAGACGTACTACCGGTAATTTAGCGGCTTTTAATATTTATAAAAAAGCGCAAAAAAGAGCTGCCCTCATACATCAATTTCCATTCGTAAGAAGTGTAAATGTCTCAGGCTCTCTTTCAAAAAATTATTTTGATGATAGTACTGATATCGATTACTTTATAATAGCTGAGCCCGGAAGGTTATGGTTATGCAGGTTGTTGTTAACATTTTATAAAAAAGTGTTTTTATTTAATTCAAGAAAATACTTCTGTATTAATTATTACATCGATTCCAATCATTTGGAAATTCCGGATAAAAATTTATTTTCGGCTACTGAAATTGTGACCTTACGGAACATGAGTGGTGGTGATTATTATGAACGGTTTGTATCCGCTAACAATTGGGTTAATGATTATTTCCCTAATCACCATGAAGATTATCCGGTTGGATCAATTACGAATGATACCAGGATTAAAAAAGTTTTAGAGTGGTTGTTTGCCGGCAAAGTTGGCAGTTACCTCGATGCACGTGCTCAAATGTTGACCCGCAAATTTATCCAGAAGAAATACAAGCATATCAGCGCAGAGCAGGCTGATGTAAATTTGCGAACGCATAAATCCGTATCAAAACATCATCCCCAGGGATTTCAGTTTAAAGTGCTTTCTGAGTATGATAAAATTTGTCGTACCATAGAGGAAAAACATTCTGTAATTTTGCTGTAATGGCAAATGTGCTCATCAGCAATACTTATTTTTTGGCATTAGACCCTAAGCAGCAAGATAATATGCAGCCTTATCCACCGTTGGGCGCCTTGTATGCTGCTGCTGTGTTGGAAAGGGACGGGCATCATGTTGAGTTTATCGATACTATCTTTGAACCTTCAGCAGCGAGTGTTTTTCCGACCATTAAACAATTTTCCGGCAATATATTTTTTATTTGTGATGATGGTTTCAATTACCTTACAAAAATGTGTTTGGTAAATATGCGTAATGCCTGTTACGACATGATTGCCTATGCAAAAAAAAATAATTATAAAGTAATAGTTTCCAGTAGTGATGCTACCGACCATAGTTTGGAATATTTAGAACATGGGGCAGACTTTATCATCATAGGTGAAGTAGAAGTTACCTTACAGCAATTAATCAATGCTCTACAATCTAAATCAACCGATTTTGATACAATTAATGGCATTGCTTATTTGCATGAAAGTGAATTGATTAAAACGGTTCCAAGGCCTGTTTTACACGATTTGGATAGCCTGCCACTCCCGGCATGGAAATTAATTCAAATGGACGTTTACAAAAATGCATGGATAAATCGAAGCGGGTATTTTTCACTGAATATGACAACAACACGAGGTTGTCCGTTCAAATGTAACTGGTGTGCTAAACCAATTTATGGTAATAGGTATAATAGCCGTTCACCGGAACAAGTGGTAGAAGAAATTGCGTTTTTAATAAAAAATTATCAGGTTGAACATATTTGGTTTTGCGATGATATTTTTGGATTAAAACCCGGTTGGATAAAACAATTTAGTGAACTTGTTGTAAGTAAAAACTTGCAATTTAAATTTAAGATTCAATGTCGGGCGGACTTATTATTAGACGACGAAAATATTCATCACCTTGCCATTGCAGGTTGCGATGAAATTTGGATTGGCGCAGAAAGCGGTTCTCAAAAGATTCTCGACGCTATGGACAAAGGAACAACTGTAGAACAAATTTATACCGCTACAAGACTAATGCAAAAGCATGGAATTAAACCTTGTTTATTTTTACAATTTGGTTACCTCGGGGAATTACAAGCAGATATTGATCTTACCTTAAAGATGGTATTTGATTTAATGCCTCACGATATCGGTATTTCTGTTTCTTACCCATTGCCCGGAACCAAATTTTATGAAAAAGTAAAATCGCAATTAAACATCAAACAAAACTGGACAGATAGTGATGAATTATTGTTAATGTATAAAGGCACTTATTCGCCAGCTTATTACAAACAATTACATCGTTATATTCACAAAAAATTCAGATTGGCGCAAGGAAAAAAATATTTTCGTTCACTATTGAAAGGGGAAAGGAAACCGAACAAAACAATTACCCGAAGAATTTTAACTATGCCATTGTTTTTTGTTGCTGCAATTTGGCATAAACGTAATATGGATTTGCTGAGTAAGCAGCAATAAAAAAACTCGTGATATATTTTTCAATATACAATCACGAGTTCATTTAAAATTATTTAATTATCGAAGTAGTGTTACGTTTCCTGATTTTGTCATGTACTGACCAGTTTCAAACTGCGCCTGAACAATAAACACATAAACACCATTATTGGCATCTAAGCCATTAATTTTTCCATCCCATCCTTTACTAATATCTCCAGGCATTACATTTTCTACAAAAAATACTAATTCACCCCAACGATCGAAAACTTGCATAGAGGTAATATTTGTAATATTCCATCCAAATGCGAAAAACATATCGTTTATATTATCACCATTAGGGGTAAAAGTATTCGGAACGAAAATTTCATTTGGCGGATCAGCTAAAATTGTTACCAAAACATTGTCGGTACCAATACAACCATTTTCGTCAATGGATGTCATCACATAATTAGTTGTGAATGGCGGAATAACATTTGTTTCAGGACACGTAATACAGGCAATTCCGTCAGAAGGTGACCAGGTATAGTCACCACCCGCTTCGCTGTATAAAACAGCATCTTCACCGTAGTATATACTAGTATCACCCCAGGCAATAGCATAATTATCGTCAACTGAAGTTTCTGCAGTTATGCTATTATAACAACCATTTGCATCGGTATATTCATAAGTAAGGGTGAAAGGGCCACCTACTCCGGCAGTAGCAGTTACGAAATTATCGCCAAATATTCCGGGGCCGCTATAAGTTCCGCCGGATGGTATTGCTTCCATTAATACTGAACCTTCTTCCAAACAAATAATATCATCTAATTCCCAAGTTAAAACTGGCAGCGGATGTACGGTTAAATTAACAGTAATATTTGAATCGCAACCTTCACCGGTTGTTAAAAAATAATTAAAGGTTCCACTTGCATCAGCTGTACTACCATCAGGTAAAGTGTATGTTTCACCAATACAAATTTCAGGATTGTAAATTAAATCGTAAGTAGGATTTACGACTAAATTTGTTGTGATAATAGAGTCGCAATCTTTATCAGTTAAAAAATTATTTACATAAACTCCAGGCGTATTTACAACAGTTCCATCAGGCAATGTATATGTTTCATCATCGCAAATAATTGGATTAAATACAATATCGTAAACAGGATGAACTAATAATGTGGTATTTACGGTTGAATCACATCCATCTGCTGTAACTAAAGTAACAGGATAAAAACCTGTAACGCCTACATCGGTTCCATCGGGCAATGTAAAAGTTTCGCCATCACAAAGATGAACTGTATGGTTAGTAGTAGGTACTGGATTAACAGTTAATGTTACGGTATAAATTGAATCGCAACCGGCAGCTGTAGTAAACGCGTTAATATAAGTTCCGGCATCAGTAACTGCCGTTCCATCTGGTAATATATAACTAGAACCATCGCAAATGTTCGGCGTTAAAGTATAATTATATACCGGATTCACAATTAGGTTAGTAGTAATTACTGAATCGCAACCTTTAGCTGTTGTTAAATTAGCAACATAGGTTCCACTTGTGAAAACAACTCCACCATCGGGTAAAGTATAGGAATCGCCGAGACAAATTGCGGCATCTATTATAATATCATAAGTGGGATGAATGGTAATGGATGCTGTTGCAGAAGCACCCGGACAAACAACACCGGCTGCAACAGTATTGGTTACAGTGTAAAGGCCAGGAGAAGACGCATCTAGATCAACAACTCCAGTTACCGGATTAATTACAAGACCAGCAGGTGATGAAGTAAACGTGCCTAACATTCCCCCTGCAACTAAAACAGGAGAAGGGTCGGTTTCATTATCGCAATAAGGAGAACCAGGGAATAAAAAACCAGCCACACCAGGTTCTTCAATTGTAATATTCATTGTATAAACGAAAGTGTCTAAATCGCAGAAACCGGTAATTAAAGTATTGGTTAAAACATAATCTCCGGGTTCACTATCACTTAAGTCTAATTCACCAGTTCCCGGATTAAAATCTAAACCAATCGGAGCGCAGGTAAATGTTCCGGTTTCAGCACCGGCGGCTAGAACAGGGTCAGGGTCAGGTTCGGTAGTGCAGAAAATAGCATCTTCACCAAAATCGTAACCAGGGAAAGTAAAGTCAGCCAAATATGTTGTTGTTAAACTTTCTGCTCGTAAAAAAACACCTGAGTCCCATGAATAGTCTTCCTCATCAGCAAGTGCAATTTTTAAATGGTACCAGTTACATGGCGAAACCGCAGCTTCAGCAGTTAACACTACTGTAAATCCATCGTATTCAATATAATAAGGGTCGGTAGCAAAAACCCCCACACCACCAGTCCCATTGGCAATGTAATATTCCGGGTGGTCCACATTATTTACATTGGCAATGGTTACCGGTTCAACTGTGCCCGGTATTAAAGCAATATTTGTTGGGGTGGCATATCCGGGGCCGCTTATCCAAAAGGCAAAACAGTCGTTAATAGAGCTATTTGCATACTCCGGATATTCTTCAGAACCAAAAACATATTCAAATTTTAAACTATCACCCGGAGAATAGACATCAAATTCTAAAACACAAGCATCATGAGTTACGGTAATTCCAGGTAAGGCATTCAAGTCCGGGTCGCCGGCCCATGCATTACTGGTGCCGGTACTACCTAAATTATTAGGACCGGCAATATTTGAAACGCGGCCGGAGGTTAAAATAATTCCACTATCTATACCCACATTACAATCTACACAATCAAATTGTCCAAATGCAAGATTATGACAGTCAATTGTAGCATTATCTACTTCAACGCCGTCGCCGGCAAGGGTTTCCACTATTTCAGTTGCGGTATAACCCGTTGTCCAGGTTATTTGTGCAATGGCTCGGTTGGAAATTCCAACTATTACCAAAGCTAATATGAGATTAAAATAACGGCGCATACCAATTGTGTGCTTGATTTTGGTTGATGTTTACGCTAAAAGAGGTATAAATTTACAAACAATATAACCAAATCCAAATCGGATAACATGAACAATTCCAAACCTTTAAGCGGTTTAAACGCTTTTTTTAGCATTTGTGCGATAGTAATTACCTTTGAAGCCTGTTCACCAAAACAAGTTTTTATGAAAAATGTAGTGTTTACCCCTTCAGCTCCGGCACCAATCGGGCCTTATTCTCAAGCTATTGAAGCAGGCGGTTTTGTATTTGTTTCGGGCCAAATTGCCATCGACCCGGTTACAGGAAATCTGTATTCCGGCGATGATATTCAGGCTGAAACCCGCGTGGTAATGGAAAATTTGAAGGCAATTATTTTGCAGGCAGGTTGTAGCATGAAAGATGTAGTGAAGTGCACTATATTTTTAACCGACATGAATAACTTCGCCCAGGTGAACACTGTATACGGTGAATATTTCCCTGAATATGCTCCAGCACGTGAAACGGTTGCAGTGGTGGGGCTACCTAAAAATGTGCGAGTGGAAATTAGCGCAATTGTAGTTAAGCGTTAATGTCGGATTTCCTTACTTGAGAGCTTTTTCTGAAGCTTGGCCCTTTGGCTTATAGTTAATTATGTAAATGCCTGCCAAAATAAATAACATACCTATCAGGTGGTAGAAAAAAAGTTTTTCTCCGTCAATAAATCCAATTAATATAGCGACTATCGGAATGAGGTAAGTTACCAGACTGCCAAATATAGCATCTGTTCGTTGAATAAGTGTATAATATCCTATTGATGCTATTACAGTCCCAAAAAAACTTAAGGCCAAAATACTGCTCAGACTAATTGTAAAATATTCGTCGTGGCTATGTTGTAAAAAGTCGGTTGTAAACAAATATATAATGGCCGGTATACCAATAAATGAAAAACCTACAGCGCCTAATGTTAAAGGATGAGCATTTTGTAAATACCTTTTTACCAAGTTAGCAGAAGTGGCATAACTCATGGTGGCAACAAAAAGTGGTAAGGCATAAATTAAATTACTTTCTCCACCCGGGGCTTTATCAAAATACACCAAAATAATAGCACCCGTTAACGCTACAATCAATCCGTATAATTTATTTTTTTCGAATTTCATAGTGAAAAAAAGTACACCTAAAACGAAAGTAAATACCGGCGTTAAAGAGTTTAACACCCCCGCAATACCTGATTCTATATGGGTTTGAGAAAATGTGAAACAAAAGGCAGGTAAGCCACTTCCAAAAAAGCCTACCATACAATAATATTTTATTTCCGATTTTTTTATTTGTTTAAAATAGAAAATTAAAATAGGTAAAGTGGCAATAAAAGAAAATGAAATTCGGATGGCAGCAACCTCATCCCAACTGAATGTTTTTAATCCGTATTTCATAAAAATAAATGAAAAACCCCAGATTAAACTCAATACAATTAATAGTAACCAGTTGGTAGTTGAATATTTCTGCATAAAAAAAATAATACTAAACAGGCTTATTTAATTCTGTCCAAATCATATCTTTTAATTTGTCCAGATTTTTTTGCGTATGCGACGAAATAAAAATAGTAGGAATATTTTTGGGCAATTCTTTTTTCAGCATTTTTTCTAATTCATCATCAATTAAATCTGATTTTGTTATTGCCAAAATGCGTTGCTTACTCAATAATTCTTTGTTAAATGTTTTGAGTTCATTCAACAAAATTTTAAAGGTTGTTTTGATATCCTTGTCCTCGCAGCTCACCATAAAAAGTAAGAGTGAATTACGTTCAATATGTTTCAAAAAGCGTATCCCCAAACCTTTGCCATCGCTGGCACCTTCAATAATTCCGGGAATATCGGCCATGATAAACGATTTATGTCCCCGATAAGCCACAATACCCAGGTTAGGAACCAATGTAGTAAACGGGTAATCGGCAATTTCAGGTTTTGCTGCAGATAAAACTGAAAGTAACGTCGATTTACCGGCATTTGGAAAACCTACCAAACCCACATCTGCCAACACTTTTAACTCGAGTAGCTTCCAGGCTTCTTGTCCGGGTTCACCGGGTTGTGCATGTCGGGGCGTTTGATTGGTTGGTGATTTAAAATGGTTATTACCAAGGCCACCTCTTCCTCCCGGCACCCAAATTACTTCTTGTCCGTCCTCAACAATTTCAAATTCAACCTCATCGGTTTCAAAATCTTTGGCAACTGTTCCTAATGGCACTTCTAAAATTACATCTTCACCTTCTGACCCTGTTCTCAACCTTTC
>DAORKJ010000050.1:3389-7012 GCA_035439505.1 Chitinophagales bacterium | reverse complement strand
ATTGTATCGATAGTGCCTACACCTTCAATTTCAATCAGCAAATCCTGATTTTTATAGTAGCCCGCAACCGGTTCTGTTTTGGTGCGATATTCCTGCACGCGTTTTCTGATAGTTTCCACATCATTATCATCACTTCTTCCGCTTGTTAAACCGCGTTTCAGAATGCGCTGTGTTAGTTCTTCTTCATCAACCACCAGACTTAATACACAACTCACCGACGTGCCTTTTTCTAACAACATATTGTCTAAAGCCTGCGCCTGGGCTGAAGTTCTTGGGAAACCATCAAATATAATCCCCTGTTTTCCCTTACTTTTTGCTTCTTCAACCGCACCACCCAACATGCCAATCACTACTTCATCAGGCACCAATTTGCCTTCATCCATAAATTGTTTTGCTGCTAAGCCCAACTGTGTGCCGCCGGCAATTTCTGCCCTCAGCAAATCGCCGGTTGATATATGCAAAAGATTAAAATGTGCTTTGAGTTTTTCAGCCTGAGTGCCCTTGCCGCTTCCCGGAGGGCCAAAAAGTATTAAATTGATCATGAAAAAAATAAATTGAAGCTGCAAAGATAGCGGGTTATGGCGGATTTATCGCACAAAACGCCCATTATCTCTGTTTTAGGTAAATAACGAAGACGGAGATTAGCCATCCAAGTTATTTTTAAGATGAGTTCTATAATATCGGTTACCTTTGCTTTATGAACGTACTCGAGGAGATAAAAGAAACACTCACCAAAAACAAACCGTACCTTTCATCAAAATACAGCTTAAGCAGTATAGGATTGTTTGGGGCAGTTGTTAAGGATGATTTTATTCCCGGCAGTGAGATTGACATTATTGTTGATTTTAAAAAACCAATTGGTATTGAAATAATTGACCTCACTGATGAATTGGAGAAGTTGTTAAAACACAAGGTGGACCTGGTAGCAAAAAATGGTATTGAAAAAGGCTATTATAAAGTTTTCAGGAAGGAAATTTTATATATCTAAGCCTGAATTTTTGAGTTTTTGACCATTAGATAAAGCAGCAAATTACTTTTTACCGTAACTTTAGCATTCATTATGCAAGTATTTAAATTATTAGTAGGCATTGTATTGGTATTTTTCACTGTCATGTTTATGCGCTGTGAAAAGGTTACTGAAATTTCGGAGCTGATAAAAAATACCCAAAAAATTCAGGTAGTATTTTACAATGATACACTGCCTGACACCTTTGTTGATATTACCGATAAAAAGGATATCAAAAAATTTAATAATTATATTACTATAGAAGATACCCCGATTTATAAATGTGGTTATGACGGACAGTTAATATTTTTTATGGATGATGAAGAAGGAGCTCAACCTAAAAATTCAGTGGCTATGGAATTTAATCTGAACCCTGAATGTATGCATATTGCTTATCAATATGCCGGTGCATTACAAACAAAAAAATTAAGTGAGGAAGGGATAAATTACTTACTTTCATTACAAAATAAATAATGCTTCGAATGCCGGTTTACGATTCAAGAGAAACAAATTTTCCGGTTTTATCCGCAATTATTCTTTCTAATTTGATGCCATTAATTGCCGTATTATTTTATGATGTTTCTTTTTTTGCTTTGTTTTATTTGTATTGGTGGGAAACCGTAATTATTTCCGTTTTCCAATTTATCAAAATGGGCAAGGCGCAAAAATTATCGGAGCCTGATCCGAATTTTTCGATAAACGATAAAACGTTATCTTATGAGCAGGTGAACAGCAAACGATATATGCGGACAAGTTATGTCGTAATTCGGTTTTTAATGCTGGTATTTTATTTATTCTTTATCGTAATTTTTGTAGGGGTGCTTTCTACCATGCAGGAAAATCCTACCGCCTTTGTGCGCGCTTTATTATTTACAGAGCCTTGGGTGAAAGTTAGTTTTGCAGGATTTTTTGTCACACATTTGGTTGAATATATTTTCTGGCGAAGTAATAAAGAATATGAACAAACTAGTTTGCGTGAATTAGGAACCGTGTTCGACACGCGTGTTATGGTTATTCATATTGTAATTGTTCTGGGCACTTTTGCTGCCATGTTTGCAGGTGATAAATTAATGCCCGGCGCACAAAATGCCGGCAGCATTGCCTATGTGTGTTTATTTGTTTTGATGAAAATAGCGATGGATGTTTATGCGCATAATAAAAGCACGCGCAGATTGGAAGTAATTAATGCTCTCACCAATAGTTTAATAAGTAAAAAGCCATAACAAAGGTAAACGAGTTACGTTGCCGATAAATCAGAACAGGTGTTTTTCGCAATATAGTCCGCTGATGAATTGATAATTTTTTAATAAATCAAGTTGCAAAATTATTCCGCAACCAATTGATATACCCCATTCCAGTTTCTGCCTTCTTCATCGTAATCTAAGCCATAGCCTACAACAAATACATCCGGAATTTCGAAGCCCACATAATCGCCTTTAATGAGGTTGGGTCGCAGAATTTGTTTTTGTAAAAGTGTTGCTACAGTTATGCTGGCGGGTTTTAATTTTTCGGCTTCTTTTGTAAGATGAAATACTGTTTTCCCTGTATCAATAATATCTTCCAAAAAAATTACATGTCGGTCTTTAATAGGTATATCGAAACCGGTAAAGGTTTCAATTTCACCTGAAACAGTTCCGGTATATGATTTTATGCGCGTAAAACGAACAACACATTTTCCCTGAAATTGTCGAATTAATTCTGAACTAAAAGCAAAGGCGCCGGTAAGCACAATAATAAACACCGGATTTTTATCGTGAAAATCGGCTGTAATTTCTTTACCCATTTCAGCAATACGCTTTTGGATGGTATTAGCATCTAAATACAGCTTAAATGTTTTGTTTCGTATTTGCAAAATAAATTATTTGTAACCAACTATCAACTGTTGGCCGATTTTAATATTGGTATCGGTAATATTATTCCACGATTGTATTTGCGCAACAGTAACCTGATATTTTTTAGAAATGGCATAAAGTGTTTCCTGTGCAGCTACAATATGGTATATAGGTAATGCTACAGGTGCTTCTTTTTTAGGTTCATCAGGTGTATAAATATCTTGTTCTTTTTCTGCTTTAGGGTCTTTTACTTCAGGAGCAATAATTTCTTCTTCGTAGTCGATAAATACGTCGTTATTGTCATCCTTAAATTCCGGTTCTTTTTCCTGTTTCGGCGCAGGCTGTTTCTCTTCCTGCTTTTGTTGTTTTACTTCAACAGGTTTTTTTGTAGGGGTTTTACCGGCAAGTTTTAAATCATTATGCCTTTTCGAACGTAGATTAATTGATTCACCAACCGCAGGTTCCTGACCTTCAGATATTTTATTGTATTTATAAAGCTGTGATAAACGTACACCTTCATCGCGAGAAATACTCCACATGTTTTCTCCTTCTTTTACAATATGATATTTGGTATCTCCTTTTTTGCGTTTAGGTTGTAAATAAAATTTTGTACCCGGTGTTAATTCACCTCCGTTTTCAATATCGTTGTAATCTTTTAGCAAATGTATTTTGATATGATGTTTTTTAGCAAGCGATTCAGGCGAGTCACCGGCTTCAACAGTAATAGTTGGAATTCGATTAAAATAATATACTTCTTCATTATAACCTCCCCAACTTACTTTCTT
>DAORKJ010000050.1:1189-3289 GCA_035439505.1 Chitinophagales bacterium | reverse complement strand
CGGGTTTTATTTACTAAAAATGTGCTGTGGTCGCGATAGGATTCTTCCACATGATCGTATTTCCGAAAACATTCATCCTTAGCATCATCGTCATAATACACTTTGTCACCTTTCCAGTCGGTGTGACATTTAATACCAAAATGGTTATTTGATTTTAGTGCAAGTTCACTCTGGCCGGCGCCACTTTCTAAAATTCCCTGAGCCATAGTAATACTGGCAGGAATTTTATATTCAATCATTTCCCGTACAGCAATTTCTTTGTATAAATCGATATAGTCCAGCACCTTTTGGTTAGGTTGCCCTGCCAAAACCGATGCGGATAATAAAAACAATACAATAGCAATGCCGGTATGTTTTAACCCGGATTCAATTAAGCCCTTCATGTCAATTTCAAAATTACCCTACCTAACGTCCTGTTTATCAGCGATATTATCCACAAATAATGTTATCTATCCATTTTTTCGGGCAATAGTTATACCATCGCGAATAGACACTATCACTTGCTCAACCCTGGGATCCAAATGAACCTTCTCATTAAATGCGTGAATTGCGGCTGTATCTTTATCGTGTTTAGCATCGGTAACATGCCCACTCCAAAGCACATTATCCGCCAAAATCCAGCCTCCGGGTGCTACTTTATCAATTACTAAATCAAAATAATTGGCATAATTCGTTTTATCGGCATCAATAAATACCAAATCAAATTGTTGGGTAAGGGTTGGAATAATAGTCATAGCATTGCCTGTTCTGATAGCTATTTTATCCTCCATATTTTCAGCGGCAACATACTTTTTCACCATTGGTGTAAGCTCTTCATTAATATCTATGGTAATTAATTGACCGTTTTGACGTAGTCCTTTTGCCAAACAAATTGCACTATATCCTGTAAATGTGCCTATTTCGAGAATATGCGCCGGTTTAATCATGCAGGATATAAATTCAAGAAATTTGCCTTGCACATGGCCGCTCAACATTCTTGGCATCATTGCTTTTAAATGCGTTTCACGGTTGAGTGCCGATAGATGCGTATCTTCGGCTGTGGTATATTTATCGATATATGCACTTAATGCATCGCTAATTAAATCATCCATAAAAAGGTTTTACTTTGAAATTACAAAACACACAAATTTGATAAATAATTTTACAAATTAACTAAATGCCGCGTATGAAGTTTTATTTTACATTAATAATAGTGTTGTTGGGAATAAATGAATCAGCTTTTGCTCAATATAATATTGCATATGCCGGAAAGGTAGATTATGCTGACACTATTCAGTTAAGTGGTTGCTGGGGATATACTGCAGATGATGGTAAAGAATACGCATTAGTGGGCACAACACATGGCACTTCAATTGTAGACGTAAGTAATCCTTTGCTGCCTGAAGAATTATTTTTCGTACCCGGATCTTTAAGCACATGGCGCGAAGTAAAAACATGGAACAAACATGCTTATGTTACTACCGAAGGTGGTGGTGGATTGATGATTATCGATTTACAAAATTTACCTGATGCAATTGATACCATTAGTTATCACGGCACTGTTGATCATCCATTTAAAACTGCTCATACGCTGATTTTTGATGAATTTGGATTTGGTTATTTATTTGGTTTTAATATTCTAACCGGAGCCAACGAAGGAGCATATATTATTGATGTAAACGTTGACCCAAAACATCCCGAATTTGTTGCTGAATTTACTGATGTTTATGTACACGATGGGTTCGTTCGTGATAATCAATTATGGGCAGCAGCTATTTATGAAGGTGGAGTTTATGTCTATGATGTAACAAATAAAAACGATTTTACATTGTTAGGTGTGCAGCCTACCTCCGCAAGTGCAACACATAATTGCTGGTTGAGTGATGATGGTAATTATTTATTTACTACCGATGAAATCTGGACCGGATTTATTACTTCGTTTGATGTTTCAGATGTTACCGATATAAAAACATTAGACCAAATTAAACATGGTGCTGCAGATTCCACAGTTGCACATAATACGTATTATTTAAATGGTTATTTAGTAACTGCACATTATACCGAAGGTGTTACTATTCACGATGCACAACGCCCGGGAAATTTGATAGAAGTTGGACATTA
>DAORKJ010000050.1:0-1089 GCA_035439505.1 Chitinophagales bacterium | reverse complement strand
GGATGTGTTACTAAAACAATTACCGATGTAGCATTAATTAACGGTGAAGTAACAAATTTAGATATCACATTAGATTGTGGTACATTGTCAATTGGTGAATTGCCGGAAAATAAAATAAACTGTTATTATTTACCGGATAATGGAATTATTTATGTGAATAACCAAAGTGACTTGTCTAATCATGTTAATGGAAGATTAATTAATAGTGAAGGAAAAATAATTCAGGAAATTTCATTGGCTCAGTCTGCAACATTACAACTTGATGCAAATGCGTTGCCAAAAGGCTTGTATTATTTCGAATTTTATACTGCTGAAACCACTTTTACCAAAAAACTGATGCTTTATTAAAACATCTGGTACATCAGCAGGGATAAATTAGGCTATTCAATTTACCAAGAATAACGTTTTTAGGCTGATTTGCTTGCGGTTGAACCTTTCATCTTCCAATCTTTTTCGCAATCTTTGTCCCCGAATGCGTAGCCTCTTAATTTGTTGTTTTGTGGTATCATCCATCCTGGTAAAAGCTCAGATTTTACCGGCGTATGGTGATTCACGCACGGCAACTACCGGTTGGCAGTTTTTAAAAATTGCACCTGACGGGCGTTCTGCAGCTATGAGCGAAAGTTTTTTGGCCGTTGTGGATGATGTGTCTTCACTGTATTGGAACCCGGCGGGACTTACCCAACTCGATACCAATAAATTTAATTTTGCTGTCGATTATACTGATTTTGCAGCCGGAACCAGTTTGAATTTTGCAGGAATTACCTATCGTATAAACGACAATACTTTGGTTGGTGTTAGCATGCAATATTTTGACGCAGGGGAAATGGATGTAACTACCGAATTTTTACCTTTTGGAACAGGGCAAACATTTCGTGCTACCGATTTAGGTTTAGGTGTTTCACTTGCTAAAGAATTAACCGACCAGTTTAGTTTTGGCGTAACAGCAAAATATGTTCGCGAAGATTTAGCATCAGTGCATAATCAGAATGTAGTTTTTGATTTTGGATTTCAATATGATATCGGCATTCAAAATACACGATTTGCTGTAGCGATATCTAATTTCGGATTTAATACACAACCGGGTGG
>DAORKJ010000049.1:15088-27500 GCA_035439505.1 Chitinophagales bacterium | reverse complement strand
GTGCGCACACTAACCACAGCCATTTCATTATTTACTTCCCGTTTATCCTGATAAGCTTTGATTTCCAGTCCCTCCAATAAAATGGTCTGTTCTTCTAATTCTACGTTCAAAATAACTTCTTTACCTCCCGTAATAATCAGATTACTAACTGGTAAATCAGTATAACCGACACTTCTAAAAACCATATTTACGCGACCAACCGGTACATTAGTAACTCTAAAATCACCACTTTCGTCACTCACTCCCCCACCAACCATTACCGAATCAGCATACACCAAAACGGTAGCACCAAGAACAGGGAATTTTGAATCTTTGTCACTCACGTGTCCACGGATAGTTTGGGTAACATTTTGAGAAAAGAGGAATAGCGGAAAAAGGAGACAAATTAATGTGTAACTAATTTTCATGTTATGAATTTTCGTTAAAAGTAAAGCTCCCAAAAGGGAAACGTTACGGAATTTTGAACATACGGCAGTGCAAGATTATTGATTTTCGCAAAAAAAAGAAAGGCATCCACAAAAGTGAATGCCTTAAATACTAGTTAAAGTAAGCTTATTTAGTTGGAGTTACCATACCGGTAATTGCATCGCAGCTTGATTTGCAAGCAGCCTGAATACCAGTTAAAGATTCGTTCATAGCTACCAGTTGATCGTTATAAGTAGCTAATTTAGCATTCCAGTTATTATCTAGTTCAGCTTTGAATTCAGCGTCACCTAATTTTTCTTCCTGTGCTTTTTTCTTCCATTCTGCATAAGCAGTAGCATCTGCAGCCCATTGTGTCATAGCAGCAGAATAGTCGCCTTTCATTTTTTCCATTTGACCTTTAATCATCGTGCACATAACTAACATTGAGTCAACACTAGCTTTAGTATCAGGTTTTAATTTGGTCATATCAATGGCATCATTAGCAGCCATCATGGTAGTCATTTCACCAAAAGCAGTCGTCATGGTTGTTCCCATGGCAGTCATATTGCCTTCGGTTGCTTTCCAATTTGTTTCAAATGTTTGCATGGCAGCTTTCGTTTCTTCGCTTAAGCCACCTTTTTTGCCACATGAAGTAACAAAAAGTGCTGTTGTTATTGCCATTACGGCAAGGAATCCTTTTTTCATAATATGTATTGGTTTAGGTTAGTTTAAGATGCAAAGGTACAGTGAATAAATTTAGTTTTTGGTGATATAAAACACCAAAATGATGAATTGAAGCAGAAATTATGTTTTAAGTGTGTTATGCATAACCATTATTTACACAAATTGTTTGAACGCACCTGACATTATCTGCAAAAGTGTTCCTTAATTGAGATTTTTTAAACTTGCTTCCAGCATTTTTATTTTTTCTTCCGCATCGGCACGTTTCTTTTTTTCCATTTCCACTACTTGTGCAGGAGCGCTGGCAACAAATTTTTCGTTGCTGAGTTTTTTATCTACACTCAATAAAAATCCTTGCTGATAAGCTATTTGCTCTTGTAATTTTTTCTTCTCTTCTTCTACGTCAATTGCAACATTAATGGTAACATAACATTGTTGAGTTCCACGTAAAATCGTAACGGCACCAGGTATTTCTGTTGCTGTTGCTTCAAAAGCATTGAGGTTCGCCATTTTAATTATGATTGATTTAAATGCAGCATACGCATCTAAACTACCATCCATATATAACGGCACGGGTTCTTTAGGACTCATATTATTTTTTGCACGAATATCCCGTACTTTAGAAATAATATCTTTTACCGCTTCACCGGTTTCAATTAAATTTTCATTGGTTGCACCGCCTTTAGGTAATCGCGCCATAATGATATCATCACCGGCATTTCTATCTTGTAATAAATGGTATAACTCTTCAGTTATAAAAGGCATATAAGGATGTAATAAAACGAGGCATTGTTCAAAAAATCCAATGGTTTTATCATAACTATTTTTGTCGATTGGTTTACCAAATTCGGGTTTAACAAATTCGAGATACCAAGAACAGAAATCGTCCCAAATAAAATTATACAATGTCATTAACGCATCACTAATTCTAAAATGAGTAAAGTGATCGTCAATGGTTGAAATAGTGTGATTTAATTTCGATTCAAACCATTCAATTGCTGCGGTATTTTCAGCATTATTTTCTCCGGAAATTTCCCATCCTTTAATTAAACGTAAAACGTTCCAGAGTTTGTTGTTAAAGTTTCTGCCCTGTTCAATCAGTTTATCATCATAAATAATATCATTACCGGCAGGTGAACACAATAAAATTCCCATACGAATTGCATCGGCACCATATTGCGCAATTAAATCGAGCGGGTCAGGTGAATTACCTAAACTTTTGCTCATTTTTCTACGCTGTTTATCGCGAACAATACCTGTTAAATAAACATCGCTGAAAGGTTTTTCATTTTTATATTCATACCCGGCAATAATCATTCTTGCTACCCAGAAAAATAAAATTTCCGGTGCCGTAACTAATACCTGAGTTGGGTAATAATATTGAATATCTTTATTATCCGGATTTTTTAATCCGTCGAATACGGTTATCGGCCACAACCAACTGCTGGCCCAGGTATCGAGCACATCTTCATCCTGGCGAATAGTGGTATAAGTAATATTTTTTTCAGCAAATTTCTTGATAGCTTCTGCTTCTGTTTTCGCTACAACAAAATCACCGTTTTCAGTATACCAAGCCGGTATTCTTTGTCCCCACCATAACTGACGACTAATACACCAATCCTTTACATTTTCCATCCAATGTTTATAGGTATTGATGAATTTATCGGGATGGAGTTTGATATTCCCATTTACCACATTTTCGTATGCCGGTTTAGAAATTTCTTTCATGCGAATAAACCATTGCATACTTAATTTAGGCTCTATCATCGCATCGGTTCTTTCAGAAAATCCAACGCTGTTTTTCAGGTCCTCAATTTTAATTAAATGGCCGCTTTCTTCCATGAGCTCCACCATTTTTTTGCGGGCCACTTTTCTGTCTTCACCAATTAATATTTGCGCATTTTCATTTAATGTACCATTATCATTAAAAATATCAATCACGGCTAAATTATGACGCAATCCGATTTCATAATCGTTTACATCATGTGCAGGTGTAATTTTTAATGCACCGGTTCCAAATTCACGATCAACATAAGCATCAGCAATAATTGGAATTTCACGGTTAATAATTGGCACTAAAACTGTTTTCCCGATATAAGATTGAAAACGTTCGTCATCAGGATGCACACAAATTGCAGTATCACCTAAAATCGTTTCCGGTCTGGTTGTCGCAATGGTGATGTAATCGTTATCACCTTTAATTTGATATTTTACATAATGTAATTTCGAGGTTACATCTTTATAAATAACTTCTTCATTACTAACGGCAGTTTGTGCTTCAGGGTCCCAGTTTACCATACGAAGTCCGCGGTAAATAAAGCCCTTTTCGTATAAATCGATAAACACATTAATTACATCTTCATAATAATTTTCATCCATGGTAAAAGCCGTGCGGTCCCAATCGCAACTGCACCCTAATTCTTTCAACTGCTGAAGAATAATGCCACCATATTTTTCTTTCCAAACCCATGCATGTTCTAAAAATTTATCGCGGCTGAGGCTGGATTTTTTGATACCTTGGTCGCGCAACATTTTTACCACCTTAGCTTCCGTAGCAATCGAAGCATGGTCGGTTCCGGGCACCCAACAAGCATTTTTACCCTGCATGCGGGCACGGCGAATAAGTACATCCTGTATGGTATTGTTTAATACATGTCCCATATGCAGCACTCCTGTTACGTTTGGAGGGGGAATCACAATGGTAAACGCCTCACGATTGTCGGGTTCTGAATGGAAGTAACGTTTGTCAAGCCAATGCTGATACCACTTCTTCTCTATTTCTGCGGGATTATATGTTTTAGAAATTTCCATAATTGAGGGCGTAAAGATAATAAATGAGGAGGAGGGTTCAGGCGGTGTTGCGGCCTACGGAAGAAATTTTGTCAGGAATGAAGGTGTTTTATCTAAGCATTAAGTAAATGCTAATAATGATTGACATCAGCCCAAAATTGAAGTTCCAGGCTCAATTTTACCATACATTTTAGCATCTTTGTATAATGATGAAAAAAACAGGGCTGATTTTGATGTTGTGGGTATTGAGCTATGCAGCTAAGGCTCAGGAAGTGCGATGGGATACCTGTAAATTTATGACCTATAATGTGTTGAATTTCGACAACACTGGGAACGACAAAGAACAATACTTATTTGAAGTAGTTGATTCTATGCATCCTGATATTCTCATTGTGCAGGAATTAATTGAACTATCCGGTGCCATTCGTTTTTTCGATTCGGTGGTATATAAGGTGGATACCAATTATGCCATGGGAACATTTATCAATAGTTTCGATACAGATAATGGCATTTATTTCAGGAAAGATAAATTTGAATTTATCACCAATACACCTATTACCACTGAGTTACGGGACATCAATGAATTTCAGTTAAAACATATAGCCAGTGGTGAAGAAATTTATTTTTATTCCTTACATCTAAAAGCCAGCAGTGGTGGTACGAATGCCGACCAGCGAAAACGTGAAGTGGACAGTTTGCGAAAAGTTACCGATTTGTTGCCCGACACGACAAACTTTTTAATTGTTGGTGATTTTAATATTTACGATTCTAACGAAGACGCTTATATCGCGTTACTGGATCAGGATAATTCAGGATATGTACTTGACCCATTGGATGGTTTACTCACTACGAACTGGAATAATTCATCCAATGCACCTTACCATACCCAAAGTACACGTATTGAAAGTTTTGGGGGTGGCTCGACAGGTGGTTTAGATGACCGTTTTGATATGATGTTGCATAGCCAGGCTATTGAAGATATGGGTGGAATGACCATGGTTGCAGGTTCCTATCATGCAATTGGCAACGATGGTGCTCATTTTGATGATGCCATGAACGATTTACCAAACGCTGTTGTAAGTGCATCGCTGGCCAATGCGTTATATATGAGTTCTGACCATATTCCTTTGGTGGCGAATTACGTTTTTGAATACGTGGCTGATACTTCAGGAAATGTGGATACCAATGTGGCAGTAATTGAACAAAAAGTACCACAATTTCGTGTTTATCCCAATCCGGCTAATGAATTTGTTACCATACAATCGGACCAAATCATCAGCGAATTGGCCATTTATGCGGCAGATGGGAAAATGATATTTAACGAAGCCATTCAATCAAAATCAGCTACTATTAATACCAATACATTTCCGAAAGGAATTTATGTTGCAGTGATGCAAACCAATGCGATTAATTATCGCAGAGTATTTGTTAAAAATTAGCCTTTTGATGGCATAATCAGGCCAATTTGGTTTGTTTTAAGCGTGAAACGGACAGATGTCATTTTTGCCTTAAGATTAAGCGCTTATCTTTACGCCAATTATGAAAGTTAAGAAGATAGGCATTTTACGCGAGGCGAAATTTCCGCCGGATGCCCGCATACCGATAATTCCAAGTCAAATTCAGCAATTAAAATCCGGTTATCCTGAAATCGATATTGTAGTGCAACCCAGTAAAGGACGTTGTTTTGCAGATTATGAATTTGAAGATGCCGGTATTACTTTACAAGAGGATTTACGAGACTGTGATATTATAATGGGTGTAAAAGAAGTACCTTACGATTTACTTATTCCAGATAAAACATACCTGTTTTTTTCTCATACAATTAAGAAACAACCACAAAACAGAAAGTTGTTGCAGCAATTGGTGAAAAAAAATATCCGGATGATTGATTATGAGTGTTTGAAGGATGAGCATGGCATTCGGGTAATTGCATTTGGACGTTGGGCAGGAATAATTGGTGCGCATAATGCATTATGGACATTGGGTCAGCGAATTGATGAAGGACATTTAAAACGTGCAAAAGATTGCCGCGATTATCATGAATTAAAATTTCAATATAAAGGATTAAAAATTCCAAATGTAAAAATCATTGTCACCGGCACCGGCCGAGTTGGTAAAGGAGCTGTTGAGTTTTTGGATGACATAAAATTAAAACGGGTTACCAAAGATGAGTTTTTAAATTATGAATTTAATGAAGCGGTATATTGTGTTTTAGATAGTGATGATTTATATGACCGCAAAAGCGATGGTGGATTTAATAAAGAGGAATTTCATCAACATCCCGAGTTATATAAATGTACATTTAATTATTACATGAATAAATGTGATGTGTTGATTAATTGTATTTTTTGGAGTCCTGCTGCACCACAATTATTTTCAAAGGAAGATATGCGCAATCCAAATTGGCGAATTAAAGTTATTGCAGATGTAAGCTGTGACGTTAACGGAGGTGTGCCTGCAACCATTCGGTCTACCACCATTAACGAACCTGTTTATGGATATGATGTAAATACCGAGTTAGAAATAGCCCCTTATATTCCTGAATCAATTGACATTATGGCGATTGATAATTTACCGAATGAATTACCCAGAAGCGCGAGTGAAGAATTTGGTTCATTATTGATAAAATCGGTATGGGCTGAATTGTTCAAAGAAAACTCCAGGATGATACATGAAGCGAGTATAACAGTTAATGGCAACCTGGGAAGTGAGTTTGAATATTTGAGAGATTATTTGGAGGGGTAATACCAAAGGGCTTTTGAAATGCAACTTTTTATTTGTAAATTTCATCTTTCCATATATTCCTTTACCCAATTCTACACATATGTTAAAACATTTACTATTTGTTTTATGCTTTGGTGCATTCAGCATTGGCATAGGGCAAACTTATTTCGAAGGCGGCATTTTTACCCCTACTAACTGGACACTCGCTGAAAGCCCTTATATAATAACCGGAAATGTTACCGTTTTCCCTGGAGGGTCATTAAATATAAACCCCGGTGTAGAAGTAAAAGTAAATGATGGTTTCATTATTGAAATCAGGGATAATAAGTTTACAGCAATAGGAACTGAAGGCCAACCAATTATAATTAAATCAAATAACCCAACACCATCACAAACAAGCTGGGAAGGTATTCTGCTAACTGATTCTTCATCACTCGAATTTGAATATGTAAATATCAGCGATGCCCACAAAGCGATAGACTACGAATTGCCTCCTACACCTATTTCAGCATCAGATGTTATCACATGTAAAAATTGTAATTTTCAAAATAATTATTACGGCATAACTGGGACAACAAACTTCCCGAAAAGTTATTTTTTTCAATGCACTTTTGATAACAATCAAACGGGTGTAAGTATCGACGACCAGGAAGGTTATCCTGCAGTATTTGAAGGTTGTAATTTTACAAATAACGCCGGAGGAGCGTTGACTAATTACAGCACATTTATCAATACTGATTTTTGTAGTAATTTATATATAGCGCTAGGCGATGCAGATTCCGTTATTAACTGTTCATTTGCTAACAATACCGGCTATACATCCCTAGGTTATTCCGATTACGTTGTAGGTAATATTTATACAGAAAACACAAGGCCATTTTCAATTAGCTTTAATCCCACGCTGGTTTTTGAAAACAATTATATCTATAATAATACAGTAGGATTAGACATCTATGCAATAGATGAATCATTTTTTAATGCAGCCGGAAATTATATATGTAATAATGATACTAATATCGTATTTGATTTAGCTCAAAATAAACAGCTGCTTAATGTATGTTTTTGCGAAACTGATTCAGCAACTATTGCAGCAACAATTATCGATGGTTATGATGATGGTACTTTAGGTTTATTGTCCTTTGCTCCCTATACCACATGCGATAGTGATATTTTTGATGACTTACTTGAAATTGAATGTGCGAGTCCGGTAATTGATGGCATAAACACATTGACACAATTGCCAATTTTAATATATCCCAATCCTGCTGATGATTTCATTTACTTACCAGGCTTGGCAGCGAACAGTTTGGTTTATATTATCGATATATCGGGAAAAGTGATGCTTTCAACACAACTTGATGCCACACCAATCATTGATGTGAGCCATTTAGCCCGTGGCATGTATACAGTTATTACATCATCCGGTAACACCATTTTTGTGAAATTGTGATACAGGTGCATTCGATTGGAATTCTTGGTGAGGAAACTTGGATGTATTGATTTTTAGCCTTAATTGCTTTTGAGATGCTATTTTAAAATATAACCTTACTATTTTAGCAAAATAGTAGCATGCCATGTTATAATTTCAATACACTTTCAATATCAAATCCTCCCTTTTCTTTCGGCGAGTAATTCGTAAAGAAAATTGCGTGCGCGAAAAAGTTGGGCTTTAACTGTGCCGAGTGGCATATTGAGTTTTTCGGCTATTTCTTCGTAACTCAGTTCTTCGAAATACCGCATTTCTATAAGCGTTTTATATTTGGGATTCAGTTCATCTAAAATGGTGCGCATTATGCCTGCGCGTTGATCTTTTATAATAGATTCTTCAGGATCCAATGCACTTGTTTTAATTTTGGAAAAAACATATTTTGATGATTCGTCATTTTCATCATCTAAGCTCAATGTTTTTAATTTCTTTTTGCGGATAAAATCTATGGCATTATTCAGGGCAATTTTAAACAGCCATGTGCTGAATGCAAAATCAGGCGTATATTTTTCAAGATGCAAAAATGCTTTTCCAAAAGCTTCTATGGTTAAATCATCGGCATCATCGCGATTGTGGACCATTTTGAGCAGCATGAAATTAATTGAATCTTTATAACGCGCCATCAAAACACTATAGGCATACTGGTCGCCTTTGCGGGCTTTTTCAACCAGTTCCATATCCTCACGGGCGCGATCAGAAAGATTTTCGTTTAATCCCATCTATATTTTGTTTTTACTAAAGCTGCTTTGGCAAAGCGGAAATAATAGCCGATTTGCATGATATCATATAATTCGATATAAGGCTTTAAATCTTTTTCATCCAGTTTATTCATCGACTGTCCGAATGTGTATCGCAAAAGTGCCCAGCGCAAAACAAAAGCTGCTGCAACTATGTACCAATAAACAAATACAGTAGCCAATAAATAGAGGGACGTAATCCAAAACAAAATATGCGAAATTGGCTGAAGTGCCAACCAGAATTTATGTTTAGCCCGGTAATACCTGGCGGTGCTCATATGACGTGTTTTTTGTTCTATCCATTCCTCACGGGTTTCTTTTGGTGGGGAGTAAGTGAATGCGTCAGGAGATATTACTATTTCTGTATTTCTTTTAGTGGCGA
Source organism: Chitinophagales bacterium (assembly GCA_035439505.1). GTDB lineage: Bacteria > Bacteroidota > Bacteroidia > Chitinophagales > BACL12 > UBA7236. The sequence goes on along the minus strand of DAORKJ010000049.1, from coordinate 18,295 downwards.
CTTTATTGATAAACAAATCATCATCACCACTTGGAATATGCCGATGGTCGAAAAAACCATTGGTGCTAAAAAACAAACCTTTTTGGTACGATAAATTTCTTCCCACCCCCATATATGGCAACTTGGCTAATGCAAATGATAAATAATTTAAGGCTGTTAAAAATGTTTCGTATCGGATTCGTCTGTTTAATCGGCCAGGCTTTTTTTCATACGCGCCGTAGCCTAACACAATTGCTTTGTTTTCTGTTGCATATCCACTTACCACTTGTTTAAGCCACTGATTAGTGGCAGGGTAACAATCTGCATCGGTTAATACCACCAATTCATTGGCAGCAGCTTTTAAGCCTAATGTGAGCGGGAATTTTTTTCCTGCCATCATACGGTTGCTATTACCTGTTTTGGTACGTTTTAATCTCGGTTCTTTTTGGGAAAGGAAAAAGAGATATTCGGTAGTGCCGTCATCAGAATTATCATCTACCACAATTACTTCAAATGCAGGATAGTCCTGTGCAAAAATTTTTGGAAGATGCTGTTTGAGATTAGTGTCTTCGTTCCGTGCACAAATAATTACAGATACAGGTGGATACTGCGTTATTTTTTTTTCTTTCGGTTTATAATTTGCTAAACGCAAATAAAAAAACAGGAGATAAAAAAGTTGAAAAAAGGCTGCTCCGCAAAATGTGTAAAATACAAGGATATTAATAAATGAGTCGTCCATAATAGTGCTGCGGCAAAGTTAGATTATTGAACTTGCGCACCACATTTAAGTTGACAACAGTTCATAACATATGCACAAGCTTTCCACAATTAAGTATTTTTGCGGCGTGTTTTTCCAATTAACCAATACCGATCCGCATTCAAAAGCCCGTGCAGGTGTGCTTGAGACCGACCATGGCAGCATTGAAACGCCCATTTTTATGCCTGTCGGCACTATTGGCACCGTTAAAGGTGTACATTTCAAAGAGCTTGAAGAGGATATCGCTGCCCAGATTATTTTAGGGAATACTTATCATTTGTATTTGAGGCCGGGAACCGATACCATCGAAAAAGCCGGTGGTTTACACAAATTCAACGGATGGAAGGGACCGATTTTAACCGATAGTGGTGGTTTTCAGGTGCATTCTTTAGCACAAATCCGGAAAATCAAAGAAGAAGGTGTTACGTTCCAGTCGCATATTGATGGTTCCAAACATACCTTTACACCGGAAGGTGTGATGGACATTCAGCGAAAAATAGGTGCTGATATTATTATGGCATTTGATGAATGTACACCCTACCCTTGTGAATATCCTTATGCCAAAAAGAGTATGGAACTCACACATCGTTGGTTACAACGTTGTGTTACTCATTTTAAGGCAACTGAACCAATTTATAATTACAGACAATTTTTATTTCCAATTGTACAGGGTTCGGTTTATCCGGATTTGCGCAGACAGAGTGCAGAAGTAATTGCAGGCATGGAACTTGAGGGTAATGCGATTGGCGGATTAAGCGTTGGAGAGCCGCATGAAGATATGTATGCCATGACCGAAACAGTGTGTAATATTTTACCGGAAAACAAACCCCGATATTTAATGGGAGTAGGAACACCGGCCAATATTTTAGAAAGTATTGCGTTAGGTATCGATATGTTTGATTGTGTGATGCCTACACGTAATGGCAGAAATGGTATGTTATTTACTGCCGAAGGCATAATTAATATTAAAAATAAAAAATGGGAGACCGATTTTTCGCCCATAGATATTACAAGTAATGCTTCAACAAGTCGTTTACACAGCAAAGCGTTTTTGCGCCATTTATTTGCAAGTGGTGAACGACTTGGACCACAAATTGCCAGTATTCATAATTTAAGTTTTTATTTATGGCTGGTAAAAGAAGCAAGAAAACATATTATAGCTGGTGATTTTGCACAATGGAAAGTGCAAATGGTAAAAAATGTTTCCGCGAGATTGTGAAAAAAATTTGGGATTATATATTTATGCCTTTCAGGCGATGGTTGAGTATTATCGACATTTACGTAGTAAAAAAATTCGTAGTGTCTACCATATTCGCTCATGTCATAATTATATCCATTGCTATTGTTATTGACCTCTCTGAAAAAACAGAAAAGTTTGTCGAAAAAAATGCGCCGACTCCTGAAATTATTCAATACTACCTTGATTTTATTCCGTTTATCACCTCCATACTTGCACCTTTATTAATATTTTTAGCGGTAATATTCTTTACCTCCCGCATGGCTTACAACAGTGAAATTATTGCCATGTTTAACAGTGGGATGAACTTCCGTCGCTTTTTACGACCTTACATTGTATGCGGTTTGGCTGCTGTTGGTGTGTTGTTGTATGCCAATTACTGGACAGTGCCTGAAACCAATAAACGAAAATTAGCATTTGAGGATAAATATATTCATGCACCGAAAAATTATGGCAATAATAAACATCTTAAAATAAATAAAAATACATTCATTTCTTTAGAACGATTTAAATTTAAAAATAACGAAGGTTATAATTTTTCACTGGAAGAATTTAAAGGTAGTGATAAGGACAGGCAACTGACGAGAAAAATTAATGCATCTAAAATCCAATATATGGCCGATACCAAAAAATGGCGGTTTATTGATTACAAATATTGGGAAATTAAAAACCCGGGTGAAAAGTATACCGAAGGCAAACAAATGGATACTGTCTTAAATTTATTACCGAAAGATTTTGATGAGGATATTCGTATTAAGGATGTATTGAATTATGAAGAAATGGAGCAATACATTGCGGAGAAAAAAGCGGAAGGTACGGGTGAATTAGAATATTATACTGTTGAACAATATCGCAGGGCTTCTTCTGCTATTTCTGCATTAATTTTGGTAATTATGGGTGCGGCTTTGGGATCAAAAAAAATACGTGGTGGTAATTGGTTTAATATAATTGCCGGTGTTGCGTTAAGCGCATTATATATTTTCTTCATGCAATTTTCTACTTCGTTTTCCATTAATAATGGATTACATCCTATCATCGGGACTAATATTCCCAATATTTTGTTTGCATTTGTAGCACTGTTGCTCGTGCGGTATGCGAGCCGATAGGGTGAAATAATATGATTAGCTTACAGAAGTGCATATCAATTAAGAAAGGTTTCTCGCAAAGTCGCCAAGGTTAAATTGCCAGCACGATGTGCTATTTTCAAATAAAAAACCAATTCAAGCAAGCAAAG
>DAORKJ010000049.1:8015-14988 GCA_035439505.1 Chitinophagales bacterium | reverse complement strand
AATTGCCAGCACGATGTGCTATTTTCAAATAAAAAACCAATTCAAGCAAGCAAAGATGCTTCGTTTAATAACTTTTCGTCCTAAAAACAATCCTTATATAACATTAAATTTTCCTTTAATCTCCGCGCCTTGTTTCCGCGGCTTCGCGTGAACCGTTCGATGATTGTTTCACGCGGAGAAGGGAGAAAGCGGAGAAATATATTAATTGGTTTAAAAGCTTTGCGCGCTTGAAAACAAACCATATCGCACATCAAATATTCACCTATACTTAGCGCCTTGGCGAGAAACAGTCGATTATCTTTTCACCCGCCTCAGCGGACTGAAAGCGCGGAGAAGGGAGAAAGCGGAGTAATATATTAATTGGTTTATAAGCTCCGCGGGCTCAAAAACAAACCACATCGCACAAAATATATTCAATCACCTCCGCGGCCCCGCGTGAACCAAACACATTATAAAATTCACGAATTGTTTCTCGCAAAGTCCCAAAGTTAAAGACACCTGCACGATGTATTATTTTTAAATAAAAAACCAATTCAAGCGAGCAAAGGTATAATTGGTTTAACAGCTTTGCGCGCTTGAAAACAAACCATATCGCACATTAAATATTCACCTATACTTAGCGCCTTTGCGAGAAACAACCCTTACTCCATTTCAGTATCCTAGTATAAATTAAAACGGTGGTTCCTCGGACATATCGATATTATCCATATCATCCATTTTTGATTTACGGGTGATAGTAGCTTTATTATCGGTGATGACATTAGCGAGAGGAGTTAAATTTTGAGGCGTATACATTTCATCAAGATCAACGAATTTGATGAATTTATCTACGAAGCGAACACGCACATTTTCCAATGCACCGTTACGATGTTTAGCAATCATTACTTCACCAATACCTTTTGTCGGCAATCCATTTTCATCCACATCTAATCCATAATATTCAGGACGGTAAAGGAAACACACTAAGTCGGCATCCTGCTCAATGGCTCCCGACTCACGTAAATCGGATAACATTGGACGTTTGCTACCACCTCGATCTTCCACTTTACGTGATAACTGTGATAATGCGATGATAGGAATATTTAATTCTTTGGCGATAGATTTTAATGAACGTGATATCTGACTAATTTCCTGTTCGCGATTTCCACCACCTTTATTTGAGTCGGAGGCAGTCATTAATTGTAAATAATCGATTACTACCAATTGAATATCGTGTTGCATTTTTAAACGGCGGCATTTTGCGCGTAATTCAAAGATGTTGATGGCAGGTGTATCGTCGATAAAAATTGGAGCCTCTCCTAATTTACCTGAAAGTTTTACCAACTGCACCATTTCATGTTCAGCGAGATGACCTTTAATAATTTTTTCTGCAGGAATTTCTGTTTCGGCACTTAATAAACGTTTTACTAATTGCTGAGAACTCATCTCAAGCGAAAAAATGGCAACACCTTTATTAAAATCAACTGCCGCATTTCTGGCGAGCGATAAAGTGAAAGCTGTTTTACCCATTGCAGGTCGGGCAGCAACGATAATTAAATCCGATTTTTGCCAACCTCCTGTAACACGGTCAAGGTTACTAAAACCAGAAGGACATCCTGTTAACGAATCTTCATGTTTTCTTGCCTCGTCAATTTCTTTTATCGTAGCACTTAATAAATTATTAATTTCATTATAACTGGTGCGCAAGTTTTTGTCCGCGATGTTAAATAAATTTTGTTCGGCTTTATCTAACAATTCAAATACGTCGGTAGTATCCTCATAGGAATCGTGAACAATTTCACTTGAAATACGAATAAGCTCACGCTGAATAAATTTTTGGGTAACAATACGCGCATGGTGTTCGATATGCGCCGCTGAAGCCACCCTGTTGGTAAGCGATGTCACATAAAACGGACCTCCGGCTTCTTCCAATTGACCCATTTTGCGCAACTCTTCGGTTACGGTAAGTAAGTCGATAGGTTGCGTTTTTTCAAACAAGCGGCGAATAGCGGCAAAAATGATGCGGTGACGGTCGTCATAAAAGCTTTCCGCTCTCAAAATTTCGATAGCGTTGGTAACGGCATCACGGTCGATCATGAAAGCGCCTAAAACAGCTTCTTCCAAATCGGGTGCTTGTGGTGGTACTTTACCATAAACCACGCTGGATAAATCTGCCTGGTTGCGTTTTCGGTCGTTTTTTTTATATTGATTGGTCTGGTTGTTATCGTATTCTGCCATGTTGTTTCAGTTTGCCGGTTCTCCCCTGTTACGGGACGCCAAAAGTATAACGGGAAACAGTTGTAACCCAATATTTATGAATAAAAATCTATGCACAATCTGAGCGTTAATCTGTCTCCTGTGGATAGGTTGAATCTAGTGTAATTTACAAAAAATAGAAAAATTTAATAACTTATTATCAACATTTTTTAAGTGCTTGTGGTTCTGGTTTCTAACAGGGAATTGTAATTACCTAAAGGTTGTTGTTTCTCGCAAAGACGCAAAGCAAACGCTTTCTGTATAATGCACCAATTTAAATAAAAAACCAATTCAAGCGAGCAAAGGTAGTTTGTGTTAAAAAGCTTTGCGCGCTTGAAAACAATCCATATCACACAATTTACTATCAATTTTCCTTTGCACCTTGGCGAGAAACAATTGGTTTTCCAACTCTGCGGGCTCAAAACAAACAACACTTATTCAAACAATCTCCGCTTCTCCGCGTGAACCAATTGGTTTAAAAGCTTTGCGCGCTTGAAAACAATCCATATCACACAAACCATAAACAATTTACCTTAGGGTCTTTGCGAGAAACAATTGGTTTACACGCTCCGCGGTCTCAAAAAAAACACATCATACTAACAAACCATCTCCGCCCCTCCGCGTGAACCAGCACCACACGAACTGTTATTCATGCTTGTGCACCCGTTTTTTAATCATACCACCCTTAGTATCTCGAATACTGCTCATGACAATAAATGCAGATTTATCAATTTTTTCGATTTCAGCATTGAGTTTGCTTACTTCCAAACGGGTTATTACCGTGTAAACAATATCAATATCGCGATGATTATGCCCGTGCGTACCGAAGCCTCTTTTACCATTAAATATAGTAACACCTCTGCCTAATTTATCAGTAATCATATTCCTTATTTCTTCCGATTTGTGAGAAATAATTGTCACCCCAGTATATTCTTCAATACCATCTAAAATAAAATCAACGGTTTTAGATGCAGCCAGATAAGTTAAAATCGAATACATAGCAGTCTCCAAGGATAACACATACGCAGCAATAGAAAATATTATGATATTAATTACCATAATAATATCACCTACACTTCCTCCAATACGTTTGCTTAAATTAATTGCCAATACTTCCGTTCCATCAATAACTCCCCCACCACGCATGGCTAAGCCAATTCCTGCGCCTAGAAAAAATCCACCAAAAATGGCTACCAGTAATTTATCTTCCGTGACAGTCGGATAATTAATAAATGCCACAGCACAAGCGAGCGCAATAATGCCTAAAATTGTTTTTATGGCAAAATCTTTTCCAATCGTATTAAATCCTAAAATAACAAATGGAATATTTACTACAATTAATAAAACTGCTAGTGGTAAATGAGTTACTTCTGCAATTAATAATGAAATACCAACTGCACCTCCATCAATAAATTCGCTGGGTAATAAAAACCCGCGCAAGCCAAACCCGGCGCATAATACGCCTAAAGTGATGAGCCAGAAACTTTTTACAACTTGCCTAACGGTAATAGAGAGCACTTTAACGTGTTTCGCTAATTCATATTGCGAAACTGTTGCTGCTGTTTTGCCTTTTCTTTTTAAATCTATGAATACATTATTAATAAATACATTCTTCCACCAAGAATTCATTATTTGTCGCTCCTTTTTTTTGCCTTTTTTCAAAAATAATAAAAAAAGTCTGCATTTCCTAATTGAAAAAATGGGCGAAACATTATCAATAATTCCTTCACCACAAAAAAAAAACTGCAATACGAATAGTATTGCAGTTTTAAAAGTGATTAAATATTTTTATTTAAATGCATCAATTCCGGTAATATCAGCTCCGGTAATTAATAAATGAATATCATGTGTTCCTTCATAGGTTACTACACTTTCCAAATTCATCATATGACGCATAATTGAATATTCGCCGGTGATACCCATACCACCTAACATTTGACGAGCATCGCGAGCTACAGCTAATGCCATGGCCACGTTGTTACGTTTTGCCATTGAAATTTGAGCAGGGGTAGCTTTATTTTCATTTTTCAATACACCTAATCGCCAAACCAATAATTGTGCTTTGGTAATTTCGGTAATCATTTCTGCCAGTTTCTTTTGTTGTAACTGGAACCCTGCAATTGGTTTACCAAATTGTTTACGTTGTTGTGTATATCTTAAAGCAGTATCGTAACAATCCATTGCAGCTCCCAGAGCACCCCAGCTAATACCGTAACGTGCAGTTGACAAACAACTTAATGGTCCGCGCAAGCCTTTAATTTCAGGGAAAATATTTTCTTTAGGTACTCTCACGTTATCAAACACAAGTTCACCTGTTGCACTTGCACGTAAACTCCATTTGCCGTGGGTTTCAGGGGTTGAAAATCCTTCCATTCCGCGTTCAACGATGAGGCCGCGAATTTTACCTTCATCATCTTTTGCCCAAACAACTGCGATATCAGCAAAAGGCGAATTACTAATCCACATTTTAGCACCATTTAAGAGGTAATGGTCGCCTTTATCTTTAATATTGGTAATCATGCTACCAGGGTCAGAACCATGATCCGGCTCCGTTAATCCGAAGCAACCAATCATTTCTCCGCTTCCCAATTTTGGTAAATATTTTCTGCGTTGTTCTTCGCTTCCAAAAGTATAAATAGGATACATCACCAAACTTCCCTGCACGCTCACTAGCGACCTGATTCCGCTATCGCCGCGTTCAATTTCCTGCATAATTAAACCATAAGCGATGTTGTCGAGGCCACCTCCGCCGTATTCAACAGGGATAGTTGGTCCAAAAGCGCCAATTTCTGCGAGACCTTTTATAAGGTGTTTCGGAGTTTCTGCTTTTTGAGCATATTCCTCAATAATTGGTGAAATTTCCTGTTTTACAAACTGGCGAACGGTATCACGAATAAGCTTATGTTCTGTAGTAAGTAAGTCATCTAACTGAAAATAGTCTACTCCTTCAAAAAGATCGTTTGGCATATAATTCGGTTTAAATTTTGCGCAAAGTTAAGGCATTTTACCTGGATAAACTGATAAACACTAAACGTTAATAACCTAAAATTCCCGGTTAAAATGTGCAACAAAGTGGCAATACCACAATTTGCTACAATGCCTGCAACCATTGGGCTATCTGCATTTCGACAAATTGTTACCTGTCAATTACACTATTAAACCTTGTTTAATCTGTAATTTTGTGTAAAAAAAGAGATGGCAACAATTGTTTTGGAGGGCATGTTATTCAAGAGTTATATTGGTATTCACGATTTCGAACAAGCACATGGCAACAAGTTTGAGGTTACCTTAACAGTTGAAAGTAATGCAATCATCAGCCAAAATGACCAAATAACAGAAACGCTGGATTATGGTGTTTTATATAATATTTGCAATGAAGTTATGGCAGGCAGATATCAGCTTATCGAAACTGCGGCCCGGCAAATTGTGCTTGGCACCCGCAACTTTATTGGTAATTCGGGGAATATTACTATCCGCATTTGTAAATTAAATCCACCGCTTGGTGGCGACATTCAAAAGGTGTGTGTAGAAATAAAAGATGCGGGAACGAAAATTTAAATTAGCGAGTTATGTAATAAGTTTTTATTTTTGCGCCTCAATGGTCGGATGGCCGAGTGGCTAGGCAAGGCTCTGCAAAAGCTTCTACAGCGGTTCGAATCCGCTTCCGACCTCAAATCCGTTGAAATTCAGCGGATTTTTTTTTGCCCTAAAACGCCATTGTCTTATTTAATAATTTCCGATTCTTCCACTGCATTTGATGCATTATCCTGCACGCAGCGGCACATCATACCATAATTTTTAGAAAAATAATTGGTATAAACGAAAGGTAATTTTTGTTTGATGAAATAATATACCCAGGCAGTAGACGCGCTATTTTCATCGCTGGTCCAGTAACTTGCCTGTACATTCGCATCGCTATAACGGCCATTTACATTTGGCGGATAACCAAATTTGATGTTAAAACCCAAACTATCGCTGTAGGCCAATGAATATCCCGCTTTTCTATCGCCACCTAACCAGTTAATCAAACTATCCCATTCCACTCGAGAAGGAATATGCCAACCTTTAGGACATGCAGTTAGCGCTTCTTCCCAATTATACATTCTGCCATATTCGTCACAATTCGCCTTTTTATCATCATAACACCAGCTTTCACTTGTTTTATGGCGAAGGTTCTCTCCCATCCAGGCAACACCGTTAATTTCAAATGCCAAATATGTTTTACCATCTCTGCTGTCTTTGAAGGTAAAAAGGGAATCTGCTTTGAAATAAATAGCCTCCGTTTGGGCATTTAATAACCCGGCAAATAATACAAGGCTCAAAATAAATACTAGTCTCATTGTGTGCTTATAAAGTCAGTATAAAGGTCACAAAATTAATTAACATTTGTGCAGGTTCCTTTTCGGTAAGTTGAAATTTAGGCTACCTTCGCATTATGAAATTGCTTTTAGTAGCTGCAACCGAACTTGAACTGCAACCTTTATTAGGAGAGGCAAAATACATGCCCGGTTCTGTTTTTCAGTTGTTACAAAAGGGTAATTCATCTGTTGATGTGCTTTTAACCGGTGTCGGCATAGCTTCAGCAACATTTCATATTACGCGATTATTGTCCACCAAACGTTATGATTTAGCAATTCAGGCAGGCATTGCGGGAAGTTTTAACAAGGAACTTGAATTAGGTCAAGTGGTAATTGTTGCCAACGACAGGTTTGCGCAACTTGGCGTCGATGATGACCAA
>DAORKJ010000049.1:6804-7915 GCA_035439505.1 Chitinophagales bacterium | reverse complement strand
TTTTGTTGTATGCACATGCATTTACCTTGTTTTCAATTACGTGGTATTTCCAATTATGTAGAAAAACGCAACAAAGCGAACTGGAATATTCCTTTAGCTGTTGAGCAATTAGATATCGCGTTACAAAAAATCATTACCAATAGTATTTTATGAACCTCAGTATAGCTTATTCTCCTTGTCCAAACGATACATTTATTTTTGACGCACTTGCTCATCAAAAAATTGATACAGAAGGTTTAACTTTTGATATTATTCATGGCGATGTGGAAACATTAAACCGCGAGGCAATGGATGGCAAATACGATATTACGAAATTGAGTTACCACGCCTTTGCCTATATGAGTAATCATTATCAGTTACTTACAGCAGGATCAGCACTGGGAAGAGGTTGCGGGCCTTTAATGATTTCGAAAGATGAAATTCCAAGGTCTAAAATCGAATTTTGTTTAATTGGTATTCCAGGGCGATTAACAACGGCAAATTTTTTAATGACATTAGCATTTCCGGAAGCGGCAACAAAAAAAGAAATGGTATTTAATGAAATAGAAAATGCGCTGCTCAATGATGCCATTGATATCGGTTTAATTATTCATGAGAACAGATTTACTTACATTCATAAAGGATTAAAAAAAATAATTGATTTAGGTGAATGGTGGGAAAAAAAATATCAATTGCCAATACCACTTGGGGGAATTGTTACACGAAGAGATTTTGGACCCGAATTACAATTAAAAATAAATCGTGTAGTGAGACGAAGTGTTGAATTTGCCCTCGCTAATCCCGCCCAAACTATGGAATATGTTCGCGAAAATGCGCAGGAAATGGACGAACAGGTGATGCAACAACATATCGCCTTATATGTAAATGATTTTAGTGTTGATTTGGGTGAAGAGGGTAAAGCTGCAATTACTGCCTTATATGAAGTTGCTGCAGAAAAGAAAATAATTCCCGGTATGCACTATCCGTTGTTTGTAGCATAATTTTATTGCTACTTTTGGTAAAAGGACATCAGCGTATCAAAAGCATCTTTCAGATTATTACCAAATGTAAATATGCCTTCCTGATGCCCCGCTGTAATTATAATTTTCGGCAATTTATTTTTTTCGATATC
>DAORKJ010000049.1:4885-6704 GCA_035439505.1 Chitinophagales bacterium | reverse complement strand
GTTACTTTACAAAAATGCTCCGGTAGCGCAATTTTATTTTGACCTGTCTGAGTACCGGAAATAATGAATTGTGCTGTTTGGTTAATTCGCTGACTAATATTGCCGTATCCAATCCCATCCGGGTAAACGCCAATTAAATTTAAGTCAGCCAGTTTATTTCTATACACAACCAATTCGTCAATTGCTGAATTGAGCTCAGCAGTTTTGGTCCATATTGACGTATATTTTACATATCCATCGTCGTGTAAAGGCATATGCAAATGTAGGGGAATTAAAGTAATTCGCGGATAGTGAAGGCTTTGCAGGCTGCTTAATCCTGACAAAATTATTACATTTTTTTCGGCACTATTTATGCATTATCTTCGTTAAAGAAACAAACTTAAAGCCATGAAGAATTTGCTTGTCGCAATTGCAGTATTACTAGTTATGGTTATTGGCTGCAACACTACAAATGAAGAAGTTATAGCAGACACACAAACAGCCTATTTTAGAGATTACAGGGGTTTAGACGGCTGTATCTGGGTAATTGAATTAGCGGATGGCACCCGGCTTGAACCAATAAATCTGGGGGATTTTGATATAGTTCCTGCTGACGGTAAAAAAATTGATATTGCCTATACTCCTGTTTCCTACGCTAGTATTTGTATGGTTGGAGAAATGGTAGAAATCACTGCTATTATAGAACGCTAATTATTTTCCTGGGAACAGTCCGGTAATACCAATTTCATTGGCGGCACAAATTCCATTTTCGGTAATTAATCCGGTAATCAACTTTGCCGGTGTAATATCAAAAGCATAATTAATTGCAGGAGTAGATTCAGGTGCGATTAATACTTGTTTAATCTGATTATTTTCCAAACCCTGTACATACTTAACCTCATTTGGATTTCTTTCTTCAATAGTTAATTCCTGAAACGCATTACGCATATTAAAATCAATACTTGATGATGGTGCTGCTACATAAAAAGGGATATTGTTATCATTAGCAGCCAGTGCTTTTAAATAGGTACCAATTTTGTTCGCAACATCACCAGTGCGTGAAGTTCTGTCGGTACCAACAATAACGATATCCACTAATTTATTTTGCATTAAATGACCTGCTGTATTGTCTACAATCAACGTATGCGGGATATCATTTTCCAATAATTCCCAGGCAGTTAGTTGAGCGCCCTGATTACGCGGGCGGGTTTCGCTGACATAAACATGTATTGGCAATCCTAATTCCTTTGCTTTGTAAATTGGTGCTGTTGCTGTGCCTCTGTCCACAGTTGCCAACCATCCTGCATTACAATGCGTCAAGATATTGACTACTCCATTTTTTTTCGCTGCAATTTCCTGAATTAATTGGACGCCAAAATTGCCAATTTGTTCATTCACTTTTATATCATCGGCGCTTATCCATTCGGCGCGTGTTTTACCATACCATCGCGATTCAATAATTGAATCATTACCTGTTATGGCTTGCAGCATTTCATCCAATGCCCATTTTAAATTGACTGCTGTAGGACGAGTTTTAAGTAATTTCCCATAACATTCTTCAAAAAAGAAATCGCGCGCACAACTTGCCGGAACTTCCACTGTAGCAAGATACATTCCCCAGGCTGCAGCGGCTCCAATTAAAGGAGCGCCACGCACCCACATATCTTTAATCGCTATACACATTTCATCTACGGATTTTATGTCTGCTATAACTAATTGATGTGGCAACCAACGTTGGTCAATAATTTGCACAATATTTTCGTTATTTGGATGTAACCAAATCGTTTTATAATGTTTACCTTTAATATTCATATTATTTGATAAAAGTGCGCTTTGCTAT
>DAORKJ010000049.1:0-4785 GCA_035439505.1 Chitinophagales bacterium | reverse complement strand
GAAGAAAATGAAGATTTGTTGTCGATTGTAATTAAAAACGATTCATTATATCATGTTTTCAATGGTATTGATGGCTTCCAAATAGGGACCATAGAAGGTAGATTTGCCAATCAGGTTCAAATTGTGGCAGCAGCCCATATGTACATCAAACATTACCAGTTAGATGATCAGGTTAATGTAATAATGTCGTCTTTAACACAAAATAACAATTCCGGCGGATTGGCTTATATGCGACCGGCTAATGAATATTTGCCCTATTACGAATGGGTTTGGGACGGCAAAGTGCTGAAACCGGCTTGGGGATATCGCCCCGACGACGAATGGTCATTTGATGGAAAATACATTAAACCCTTATGGAGTGCCGACCCTCAAACGGAATGGATTTGGGATGGAGGAACGCTAAAACCCTTTTGGGACGCGGGTGTTGAGCAACAATGGATATGGAAGGATAATATGTTAAAACCGTTTTGGGATAGTAACCCTGACCTGCAATGGATTTTTGAAGAACCATACTTAAGGCCGATGTGGAGTTTTGACCCAACAAAACAATGGGTAATTGAAGGCGATTTCCCGCTACCTCTCATGGCATTGATAGCGCTGGGCAAGGCTGACCGGTGATTTGGAGGTACCACCCATTTACTTATCTTTGCGCTTCAACTTTAAAATAGAATAGTATATATGAAACACTTAAAAATGTTGGTATTTACCTTGTTTGTTACTACTGCAGTTTTTGCACAGGCTCAGGGTAAAATTGCCTATATCAACTCTCAGGACTTATTACAAGTTTTACCTGAAGCAAAAGATGCCAATGCTAAATTAACAGCTTATGCCAAAGAATTTGAGGTACAATTTCAATCTTATTACGCTGAATATCAGGCTTTGGCTGCTGAATTAACCAATAATACTACACTTAGCGAAGTAGCTCGTGAAGCAAAATTACAAGATGCAGCAAATTTAGAACAACGTCTTGCACAATATGAGCAAGAATCTAACACAAAAATTGAAGCTAAAAAGGCAGAATTATTTCAACCTATTATTACTTCAACAACCGAATTAATTAAAACTGTAGCAAAAGAAAACGGTTACACTTATGTAATTGACAATTCTTTAGCAGTATTAATTATGGCACCGGAAGGTGATGATATTTTACCTTTAGTAAAGAAAAAATTGAATATTCAATAATCGCATTTATTTTATAAAAAAAGTCGGGTAACAATTGTTATCCGACTTTTTTATTTTATTTACATCTGTAAAGTTGACGCTGTTATTGTTTTTTCTTTAAATATAAATAGTCGAGATAATACAATAATTTGATAGAGAAGTTATTGCCAACAGGAGCATCAAACACCTGATCCATATCATCTAAATAATTTTCAGGTAAATACGTGCCGAACTGATAGATGGAATTTTTCCAAACAATATTTAATTCACTACCAGGAGCAAAAAACCAGGTGTATACAAAGTCCACATTAAATGCATTGAAATTAACATCATCAGTTGAATTACCATCAGCGTCAAATGAATTGTAAGTGGTAGGTAATAAACTACCGTCGTCACCAAGATTATAAAATGCCGAATACTCAGCGAAACTCCAGTAGTGGCGTAACCTGAGACCAAAACTCATTTTTACATTTGGTGTGTAATTCGCCTGAACTAATCCTTCAAATGTAACATTATCGCGATTACCTAAAATAATGGAATCACCATAATAATTTACCCAACCAACATCATTTGGCCAAAAAAATCTTCCACCATAAGCAGTCAATAAAATTTTATCGTTTACCCTGAAACGTGGGCTAAAATCGATATTATGTCGATAGCGTCCTTCCTCACCGAATAATCGCAAATTACTGCTCGCATCAAATGCAAATCGTTTACTATAATCTGAAGAAATCCAACCTCCGAAATTATAGTTAATCGGATACGTGTAATAACGTCCGGGTGAACGCGGTTCAAAATAATCGTAGGTAATTACAGGTTCAGTATATATCCAGAGGCCCATAAAAAT
Organism: Chitinophagales bacterium; assembly: GCA_035439505.1. Classification (GTDB taxonomy): domain Bacteria; phylum Bacteroidota; class Bacteroidia; order Chitinophagales; family BACL12; genus UBA7236. The sequence goes on along the minus strand of DAORKJ010000049.1, from coordinate 2,777 downwards.
GAAATTCCTGAAATTTCCCCATGCATCTAAATTGATAGAAAAATTATGAAAAGCATCAGGATTAATTATGCGTGTATAATTTACATCTACCGTTAAATTTAGTTGATTTAAATGCCATAAAGGTTCATACGTATGATAGCTTGTATTAGCAAAAAAATTGAGTAGATTATTTATAGGAAGGAACCCTAAATCGTTGTTGTCGTATGTTGCACCGGTGTATTCGTAACCAACTGCAAATCTGCGTTTACCGCCTGATTTTCCGGCTGATAAATAATGGTAAATTCCATTGTTAGCAGCCGTTTCAACACCGGTATATTTTTGACTATAAGCACCTCCACCTTCTATGGCCCAAATATTGGGTTTATCATTAAACGAAAAATTAACTGCTGTTACATTGGCATCGTTGAATGCATTTTCTCGTAATACGTTTGTATTCGTAAATGCGATATAAGAATTATTTTTCAGGCTTTGATCAAATACCAAAACATTATAATTAGCGCGTGGTCCGGTTACAGTACTTGTTTCAACTCCGGCACTATCTTTAACCACTGCAATTGTTTCACCCTCTATGGCATTAAATACGCCAATGCCTAAACCACCAGTAGTGCGGCCTGATAATTTAGCAGCATTTAATAATCTGGCTTGCGAAGGATTACTGATAATTTCAGAAGAAGGATCTGTACCGTATAATACATCATAATATCCAATCGGAGTTGCTCCTACCCTTCTGGAATAAAACAATCCTGCTTTGTTAAATAATTCAGTTCCTTCTGTAAAAAATTGACGCTGTTCTACAAAATAAGTTTCGAAAGGTGTTAAGTTTAAAATCTGATTATCACTTTGCACTTGTCCGAAATCAGGAATCAACGTCATATCCAAAGTAAAGGCATCGTTTAATCCGTATTTTAAATCGGCTCCGCCATTAAAACTCCAACTTTCGGCGCTTACATCATTTGCTTTGTCATTAAATACATCATAGTAAGTTGAAAAATAAGGTGATAATGATAATCGAACCGGTGCTTTAATATTATTAATTCCGGTTAATATTCCGCTTTGATTAACGAAACCCTGCACCTGAGGGTCAATGGCATTCCATGCACTTTTATCACGGTTGCGTTTAACTTCACGGACAAAATTGATATACCAGCTTTGTTCGTCCTTGTTGGGGAATCGAATGGCAGAAAACGGAATTTTTAATTCAGCCACCCAACCTTTTTCCGTAATTTTTGCTGCACTCACCCAAACAGCATCCCAGCTAAAATCTTCACCATTGTTGCTATTGGGATATGTTTTAGCTTCCGCTTGCACACCACTTGCGGTGACAAAAAATTCGATACCATTGACACCTTCCTGATAAGGGTCCATAATTATTCCGATAAAATCAGCTGAACCAAATTCATCACGAGCTGCTAAATCTCTTTGTATACTATCAGGTTGTGGGTCATACATGGTTGCTCCAATATAAATGGCCGTATTATCGTACATTACTTTTATTGAAGTTGCATATGCCGAAGGTTTACCATATACAAATTGGAATTGTGTAAAATCTGTTGCTTCGGCAACATCCTGCCAATCAGGTTCATTCAAATTGCCATCAATATGAATATTGCCGGAAATGCGGGAAGCAACCAATTGCTTGCGTTGAATGTCCTGCGCATTTGCCGTTAGTATAAACGTCAAAAAATACAATAAGGGTAAAAATTTTCGCATGCCTGAAAAATGTATTACAATAGTAAAAATATTACCTCGATTTATTACAAACTGAGGTGTTAATTGATGTTAAATGAAAGCTAAAAAAAAAGAGCCTGCTGTAACAGACTCTCTTTCTTGCTTGAAATAATTACTTATTCCGGTTTAGTCTTTTTCTGAGCCTTAGGTTTAGGATTTTCTTTTGGGTCAGGTTCCGGCACATTTGGTGAACCGGTCAGGTAGCCTAAACTGATTAAAAATTCATCTGTTTTACGTAAAGTTTCACGATAATATTTACCATTCTGAAATTTTGGAGCAGTAAATCCGTGTTTCATTTTTTCGTAGGTATTTAAAGTAATGGTATTACCAGCCTTTTCGTAGTCGGCACAATATTGTTCCACAAATTGGTAAGCACTAATTTTATCTGCTGTACCATGGAAAACAACTGCGGGTGGCATTCCGGATTTAATATTAGTTAAAGGATTTACTTCCAATGCATGTGATGCTGAGTTAGAATCCGCTTCATTATCTTTAAATTTCACAATCCTGAACTCATGTTCCATTGAGTTAACTACAGGGTTTAATAATACCATTGCATTTGGCATACACGAAGTTGCTGTATTATCTTTCGGATCTTGCCATTTACTGTCGTTGATAGCTAATTGCAAAGTTAAAAACCCACCGGCTGAACCGCCGCCTACTACAATTTTATTTGGGTCGATATTGAGGTCTTCAGCATGTTCACGCACATATCGGATAGCACTTTTTGCATCGTAAATACAGTTTAACGCATTGCCCTTGTTGCGTGAAATTACACGGTAGTCCGCAGATATGGCTACAATACCACGACTGGCAAAATACTGGCAATGTTGTTCGTATTGAGCAGGACTTCCGTGCAGGAAGGCTCCGCCAAAGAAATATATAATTACCGGAGTAGGATCTTGTTTTTTGTGTTTTTTAGGGTAATAAATGTTGAGGTGCATGTCAACGGTATCGTTGATTTTCTTGTAAACAGGCGACTCACTAGCTGTGCTAAGCACAGGCATATAAGTATTTGGATTTTCATCCTCATTTTGCATTTCGGATAG
>DAORKJ010000048.1:6139-27560 GCA_035439505.1 Chitinophagales bacterium | reverse complement strand
GTGCTGATAATATTAATAATACGGCCATAACCGGCTGCTTTCATACCCGGAATTACAGCCATAGCCATGATGTGATTTCCGATTAAATGGGCATCAAATGCGGCTAAAAACTGTGCTTCTGCGGCTTCACTAATTTTACCAGCGGCAGGACCACCGGTATTGTTTATTAATATATGTACTGGCTTATTATAAGAGCGTAAAAACTGATGAACGGCAGGTTTTAATGTTTCCGGGGATGAAAAGTCCGCAACAATATATTGGTGTTGCTGACCGGCTGAGGTTGACAATTCATTTACTACCGTTTGCAATTTGTTTTCATCGCGGGCAACTAAAATCACTTCTGCACCTAAGGAAGCGAGTTCTAAAGCGCATGCCTTGCCAATTCCCTGAGTGCTGCCGCACACTATCGCATTAAAATTGTTTAAACTGATATTCATTATTCTTTATAAATTTACTTCAAAATTAAACAATCAAAGTTATGGCAGTAGCGGCACCTTTTAATTTGAAGAAATGGATTGACGAAAATCGTCATTTATTAAAACCTCCGGTTGGTAATCAACAGGTATATAAAGCAAACGAAGATTTCATTGTGATGGTGGTTGGCGGACCAAATTCCAGGAAAGATTACCATTTTGAAGATGGAGAAGAATTATTTTATCAATTGGAAGGTGATATCACGGTTGCAATACAGGAAGATGGAAAAGCTAGAGAAATAGTGATTAAAGAAGGTGATATGTTTTTATTGCCACCTAATGTACCGCATTCTCCACGTCGCCCTGCCAATACAATTGGATTAGTAATTGAACGTTACCGCACTGAAAAAGAATTTGATTCATGTATGTGGTTTTGTGAAAAATGTAATCATAAATTACATGAAGAAAAATTTCCGTTAAAAGATATTGTAAATCAATTGCCGGCAATTATGAATTCCTTTTACGATAACCTCGACCTCCGCACCTGCGATAACTGCGGGCACGTGATGGAACCGCCAAAATGAGGAACACGGATGACGCGGATGACACGGATTAACGCGGATTTAAAAGGGGTGGTGTTGAATATTGAAATAATTGAACGCGGATGACACTGATGACGCGGATTAACGCGGATGTGAATTGGATGGTGTTGTATATTGAAATAATGGAACGCGGATGAAGCAGATGACACGAATTAACGCGGATTTAAAAGGGATGATGTTGTATATTGAAATAATAGAACGCGAATGACGAGGATGAACGCGGATGCTGATGGGATGGTGTTGTATATTGAAATAATGGAACGCTGATGTCGCGGATTATCGCGGATGTTAATGGGATCGTGTTGTATATTGAAATAATGGAACGCTGATGTCGCGGATTATCGCGGATGTTAATGGGATCGTGTTGTATATTGAAATAATAGAATGTTGATGACGCGGATTATCGCGGATGTTAATGGGATCGTGTTGAATACTGAAGTAATGGAATATGTTTGACACAAATGTTTTAAAATGTTTCATGATAATATTTGAATTGAAAAGTTTATCCTAAGAGGTAAACACACTTTATAGTATTGTGAATAAAATTGTGATGTTGTGATATGGTGGAATTGAATTTATTACACAAAGATTTAACTGATTTAATAATTCAGGCATTTTACAAAGTTTATAATGAACTCGGTTATGGGTTCCTTGAAAAGGTCTATGAAAATGCACTCATAATTGAATTAAAAAAAATAGGTTTACTTATTGAACAGCAAGTAAAAATTAAAGTTTATTATGATGAAACGCCAGTTGGATTTTATCTTGCAGATTTACTAGTTGAATCTAGTGTCATTGTCGAAATTAAGGCTGCCGAATCCTTGTGTTATGAACATGAATGCCAATTAATTAACTACCTTAAAGCATCAAATGTTGAAGTTGGTTTGTTATTAAATTTCGGGAAAAAACCAACTTTCAAGAGAAAAGTATTTTCAAAAAAATAAAACCAAATCCGCGTTCATCCGCGTCATCAGTGTCATCTGCGTTCTATGCTTAAAATCGATATTCACACCCATATCATCCCAGACCAGCTCCCGAAGTGGAGCGAGAAGTTTTTGGATAACAGATATATTCATTTGGATCATCATTGTCCGGGTTGTGCGCGGATGATGCAGGGGGATAAATTTTTTAGAGAAATTCAGTCTAATTGCTGGGATGGAGAAGTGCGTATTCACGACTGCGATGCAACAGGTGTTGATGTGCAGGTATTAAGTGCTATTCCGGTGATGTTTCATTATTGGGAAAAAAATGCTTCCTATGCACTAGAAACATCCCGTTTTCAAAATGATTTTATTGCAGAAGTAGTTTCGCGACATCCAAAACGTTTTGTAGGATTGGGCACTGTTCCTTTACAAGACCCTGAGTTGAGTATTCAGGAGATGACGCGTTGTGTAAAAGAATTAGGATTAGCAGGTATTGAAATTGGTTCGCATGTTAACGACTGGAATTTAAATGCGGAAGAATTATTTCCGTTTTTTAAAGCGGCATCAGATTTAAATGCTGCCATTTTTGTACATCCGTGGGATATGATGGGTAAGGACAAAATGAATAAATATTGGTTGCCTTGGCTGGTGGGTATGCCTGCTGAAACTTCGTTGGCAATTTGTTCCATGATTTTTGGTGGTGTGTTTGAGCGATTGCCGAATTTAAAAGTAGCATTTGCACATGGTGGTGGAAGTTTTCCTGCTACTATCGGACGTATTGAACATGGATTTAATGTTCGTCCCGATTTAGTAGCTATTGATAACAAAGAAAATCCAAGAAATTATCTCAATAAATTTTATTTGGACACTCTAGTGCATGATGAAATGATGATGCGATATATTTTGGATTTATTTGGTCCAAAACAATTAGCATTAGGAAGCGATTATCCGTTTCCATTAGGCGAACATCATCCGGGGAAATTAATTGAGTCGATGCAATTAAGTAATGAAGTGCAAGAGCGATTGTTAAATGGAACTGCGCTGGAATGGCTTGGATTGGATGGGAAATTATTTACGTGAGTTTTAACATCCGAAGCTTCAAAGGGCTCCTGTTCTGCAAAATCTCTGATTCTGCAGCACCGTGCCAGGACGCTGTCTAACGCGCTCCATAAATAAAAACAACTATTATGGTTTTACTTTGCAAATTATATTGTGTGTTAAAACAGCCGAAACCACAGAGAAAACCCAAAGAAAACAGCCCGCAGAGCTCACAGAGAAGTTTATACTAATGAATTAGGAACCAAAACCACAATTATTAATGCAAAGATTTTTAACAGAGGATATACAAAGAAAGCAATAAAAAAAACCGGAGAGAATTATAAAAATTCGTTCCGGTTTTTTTGTGATGATTATTTTTATTTATGGTTCTAAGCGACCATAAAAACGTGGAAACGGAATTGCTTCACGAATATGCGTTGCGCCGCTAATCCATAACACCATACGTTCTAATCCCAAACCAAATCCGGCATGCGGAACAGTTCCGTATTTACGCAAATCTAAATACCAGTCGAAAGCTTCTACAGGTAATTCTTCGTGTTTAATGCGCTCCAATAACATTTCATAATTGTCTTCGCGTTCGGCACCACCAACAATTTCACCGTATCCTTCCGGCGCTAACACATCGACACCTTTTACGTAACGCGGATCGTTTGGATCGCGCTTCATATAAAATGCTTTTACAGCAGTCGGCCAATTGTACACCATTATTGGGCAAGCAAACAATCGGGTTAAAACTGTTTCATCACTTCCACCAAAATCGTTACCATGTTCAAAGTTGCGAGCAGAGTTTAACCATTGCGGAATATTATCTGCTTTTTCCTGCAAATCTTTTATTTCATTTTTAATGGTGTCAATTTTATTTTTATTAAAATTAATTTCACCTGCTTTTAAAGTCCCACCTGCAATTTTATTTTCACGTTCGGTGATTTCGTTTTGCAGTGAAGTAATTTTATCATTAATTTCTTTTAAATCATTTTCCAGTGTTTGAATACTGTTTTTTCCATCTACATCTTTTTCGCCGCGAATAATGGCAACAGCATCGTCATAATGAAGGCGCGGAAATTTCAGGTTAATGGCGTTTTCGAGAAAAGCAGTATTTCTTTCCAAAATTTCCAATTCTTCTTTACAAAATGTAGTAACATCTTTTACAACAGCCTTTAAGAACTGTTCAATCAAATCCATATTCATATCTAAATCGTAAAACGCCATTTCCGGTTCAATCATCCAGAATTCGGAAAGGTGTCGGCGCGTTTTAGATTTTTCGGCGCGGAATGTAGGGCCAAAGGTGTAAATTTTACCATGTGCCATTGCCAATGCTTCGCCGTATAACTGACCACTTTGGCTCAGGTATGCAGGGCGACCATAGAAGTCGGTTTCAAACAAAGTTGAAGTTCCTTCACAGGCATTGCCGGTAAAAATTGGAGCGTCCATCTGCAAAAAGTCGTTTTGCTGAAAGAAGTTATGGATGGCAAATATTACGCGGTTTCTCACGCGCATCATAGCCCACTGTTTTTTGCTTCTCAGCCATAAATGGCGATTATCTACCAAAAACTCAACACCGTGTTCTTTTTTTGATATTGGATATTCTTCGGCAACCTGAATAATTTCAAGGTTGGTAATCTGTAGTTCGTATCCACCAATCTGGCGGTCATCTTTAACCACTGTTCCTGTAAGGGTTAATGAGCTTTCGAGGGTAAGGCGTTTTGCAGCCTCAAATTGCTCAGCACTCAATTTTGCTGCATCGGCAATACATTGTGTAAACCCGCTGCCGTCGCGCATAATGATAAATACCAGGCCTTTACTGTCACGTTTATTACTCACCCAACCCTTGATGGTTACTTCACGGTTTTCAAACTGACTGAATTCTCTGATGTATTGAAATTTTTCAATTCGCATGCTAAATATGATTAAGGGTGCAAAATTACAATGAATTTTCTGTGAAATCCACCCACTGTACAGATTTCATTAATAAATAAAAACTTAACCTACAAGAGAAAATTTATTGCTGTCACAAATAAATTCGACTTAAATTTGGCGCAGGATAGGATTAAAATACAATGTTAAATCAGCGTTTAAGCCAAAAATTATTACAAAAGCTGTCGCCACAGCAGATTCAGCTCATGAAGCTGCTGCAGGTGCCAACCGACCAGCTGGAGCAGCGCATCAAGGAAGAACTTGAGGCTAATCCGGCATTGGAAGAAGGCGATAATGGGGAAGAGGAGCTCACCAGCACAGAAGAAATTTTCAGAGAAGAAGAAGGCAATAACGAGGAGTCATCCCAGGAAAATGAAGAAAGTAACAGCAGCGATGAGCTGGATTTAGACGATTATATTAACGACGATGATGTTGCGGATTACAAAACCCGTGACGATAGTTATGGTGATGATGACGAGGACAACAAAACAGTTCCTTACGCCGTTAGCGATACATTTCATGAAAATTTGACCAAACAATTAGGTATGTGCGAACTCGATGAGCGCTACCATAAAATTGCAGAACAAATTATTGGCAGTATCGACGACGATGGATACTTACGCAGAGAAATTTCGGCTATTGTTGATGATTTGGCGTTTTCACAAAATGTGATGACGGAAGAAAATGAGATTATCGAATTATTGGATTTAATTCAGGGTTTTGACCCTCCCGGAGTTGGCGCTCGTGATTTACGCGAATGTTTATTGTTACAGTTAGAACGCAAAACGCAAACTAAACACATTAAACTTGCCATTAACATTATCGAAAATTATTTCGACGAGTTTACTAAAAAACATTACGATAAACTTGCCCGTCACTTAAAAGTTGAAGACGATGTATTGAAACCGGTTATTGCCGAAATTACCAAACTCAATCCAAAACCGGGTGGAAGTGCAAAAGAAGACGGTAGCAATTTATATCAATACATCATTCCCGATTTCACCATTGTAAACTCCAATGGCGATTTAGAATTAAAACTCAATTCCCGCAATGCCCCTGAACTTCGTGTTAGTCGCGACTTCAGAGATATGATGGTGGATTATAAAAACAGCTCATCAAAAGATAAAAAACAAAAAGAAGCCATCATGTTCATCAAACAAAAAATTGATGCAGCAAAATGGTTTATCGATGCTATTAAACAACGCCAGCATACACTGTGGAGCACCATGTACGAAATCATGTTACACCAATATGATTTTTTCTTAACAGGTGATGAAACAATGATGAAGCCGATGATATTAAAAGATATTGCAGAAAAAACCAATCTCGACATTTCAACGGTGAGCCGTGTTGCGAATAGTAAATATGTGCAAACAGAATTTGGCACCTATGCCTTAAAATATTTTTTCAGCGAGTCATTATCTACCGATACGGGAGAAGAAGTTTCAACTCGTGAGGTTAAAAAAATATTGAGCGAACTCATCGAAATGGAGGATAAAAAATCGCCGCTTAGCGACCAGGAATTAATGGAAGACTTGCGCAAACGCGGTTATAATATTGCAAGAAGAACAGTTGCTAAATATCGCGAGCAATTAGATATACCTGTTGCGCGTTTAAGAAGAGAATTATGATAAAAAAAATCTTCGGGCATGTTTTCTCCATTGTATTTCTGCCGTTATTGCTGCCGTTATACGGAACAATATATGTAATATATACTAATCCTTATACTTTTCCCGATCCACCTTCTTATGCGCTTACGGTTATTCGCGTGGCATTATTAACTTTTGTGTTTCCGGCTTTTACCATCGGATTACTTGCTGCATTAAAATTTATTAAATCGGTAAATGTATACGACAGGCAGGAAAGAATAATTCCTTATATAGCAGCAGGCTTTTTTTATATATGGGCTTATGTTGTTTTTTTGAAGGAAGGATTTAATCCACAAATCACCTTTATTTTATTAGGCTCCACCATTGCGGTTTTTGTTGACTTCTTAATCAATATTCTATTTACCAAAGTAAGTATGCATACCACAGGTGCCGGAGGAATGATAGCTGTAATTATGATTTTATTTCCCTATTCGTATGTGGGCATTTTACCGGTTTTTTTAATTACCATTGTTTGTGCCGGCTGTGTTGGTGCAGCTCGTTTAGCATTAAAAGCACATACCGACCGTGAAGTGTATCTCGGTTATATGGTTGGTTTTATAAGCTTTATGGTTGCTGCTAATTTTTTCCAGGCATAAAAGGGTCAACTGCTGTTATCTCATCTGATTTAATCCAGCCAACTTCTCCATTTGGAATTTTTATTTCTGTCCAGCCTTCATCGTTCCGCATTAATTTTAATTTAATGCCTTCATGCAGTAAGAATAAATTAGTGCTATTTTCTGAGGGTTCACTTTTTACAATTGCACTTGGTGCCATCACAATAGCAAACTGATATTTATTATCGAAACTATTTCTCCCCAAACCTGCTACAAAAAATATTATTGCAAACAATAATGTTATAGCAAAAACAAAAAAACCGGGACGTTGCCAAGCCACAAATTTCGGCAAGCGATAAATAACAAATCCCGCCAATGCTAACCACATAAAAATTACGGCAAGAATTGTCCAGGTATGTGCTGTAAAAATTTGAATAAAATTATTCCACCAAATAGTAAATATCGATTCGTTAACCGGCTCTATCTGGTCGCGAATACGTTGATTGGCTAATTCCAAATTATATTGAGCATCCTCATTACCCGGATTAAAAAACAAAGCCCGTTCGTAATTTAATATGGCTTTGCCATAAGCATTTGATTTATAATAACAATTGCCCAAATTGAAATAAATTTCATCTGAAGGGCCATTTTTAGCGAGTAGTTGTTCATATACACCTGTTGCTGCATCGTAGTTACCATTTTCATACATTACGTTGCCATACACATAAGTGGTAGTATCAATATTTTGTGATACTGTTGTACTATCCTGCGCTGAAAGATGCAGACTGTTGTAAACCAGAAAAATGATTACTCCTAAATGTCGTTTCATTTTATTTCGTTTTCCAGTTTTGTAATTAAATCAACTGCAGATGCATATACTTGCTGTAATGATGAGCCGCCAGTTGGTGGTGCAAAAAGCGACATCTCGCAATCGTTCAACAAATCAATTAATGATTGTGCAGTAGCATGCGACACATTTTTTCCGGCCAGCACCTGCTCAATATTTTCTTTCGTCAACTCACTTCTGTTGATTGCCAGTTTATCGGACAAGTAACCCCAAAGTGCACGAATTGTTTCATCATAAAATGAACGACCATTATTCGAGGCCACAAATTCAGCTGCTTTGGTAAGTCGTTTTTTAGCATTCGCATTTGCACTGTTGTAACGCAATGCCACAACATCATGTTGTTTGCGATTATTTACAAACGTAAAAGCAAAAAGCCCTATCCCCGCAACAAAAGGCAGCATAAATAAAGTATAAAATAAACCGCTTCCAGCAAATGATGGTTTTTCATTATAATAAGAAGGATTGTCTTTAGTGATGAAACGAATATCACTGGCTAACGCTTCCACTTCTTCTTTGTTTGTCGCAAAATTTCCTGTTGCAGGATTATATCCCGGACCTGCCTCAACTTTTACATTATATGCCTCAGAAGCAAGTGAAACATATTTTTTAGAACCGGGATCCAAATACGACCAGGTGTACGATGGAATCGTAAAATCGCCCGGCGAACGCGGAATTAATAAATATTCAAAAGTTTTAGCACCTGATGCGGTTGTTGTTTTGGGGTCATATGTTTCCCATCCCGGAGGGAGATTTAATTCCGGCGCATTAAATAATTCCAGGTTGCCGGTTCCGGAAATAATAATTCTATACGTTAACGGCTCATCCGTTTTTGTTTCGGTAGCATTTATATGTGTCTTCATAGTAAACTTACCTACAGCGCCATTAAAATCGTCGGGGGTATTTGGTGGTAATTCGTTTACTTTAATTTTAACGGGATTAGATTTAATAGTTACCATTACATCTTTAGCATTGGATGCAAATGGATTAAAACTTTTACCACTTTTGGTAATTACCGCAAAAATGGCATCAATACTCAGCGGATCAACTTCAAGCGAGCCTGAACGCTGAGGTGTTAAAATTGTTTTTTTAATTATGTTTACGTGGTAGCTAACACCGTTTATTACTTCTGTTTTTATTTGTTGGTCGGGCAAATCAATTTCTTCGGCATAAAAACCATCGTATTTAGGTGTAATAATATTCTGAAATCCTCTTGGGCCGTAAATACTGCCATTGTTGTTGACATATAATTTTAAAGTGACCGCAATATTTTCCCCTTTATATACCTCATCATCGCTGACTTCAGTTTTGATAAAAACATTATCTTTTAAATATGTTTCAAGGTCAGTTGTTGGTGAGCTTGATGATTTTTGGTCTTTTGCATTATCAGTAGTAGCCGGTTTGTCAATTACCTCGATAGTAATTGGTTTAGATGTTAGTGTTTGTCCGTTTACTTTTACGTATGCAGCTCCGATGGTAAATTTTCCTAATTCTTTTGGTTGTAAAATATACGAATACGCAACTGACTGAGAAATATTACCATTTAAATTTTGGTAACTCATACTTTGATTAGGGCCGCCTAAAATTCTAAAATCGGTAAGGGAAGGCGGACGAAAATCTTTGGCATCGGCGCTATTAGTTACTTCTATAGTATATTTAAATCTATCGCTCAGCCCTACCTTATTGCTACTTACTGTAGCCGTAACAGTAGCATTTTGGGCCATTATTGGTATAGTGGCGATAAATAAAACAATAACTGTTAGCCAGGTTTTCATATTACCAATCTTTTTCTGCATCAGCATTGCCGGATTGAGATTTTTGCTTATTCACTTTTTCCTGAACATTTTTATCGTCATTATTTAATGATTGTAAAATGCGTTCAAGTTCTTCTTTTGAGTATTCTTTAGGTTGAGCAGGTTGTTGTTGTTCTTTTTGCTGTTGCTCTTGCTTTTGTTGATTTTGATCTTGTTTCTGTTGATCCTGCTTTTTAGGCTCTTCCTTTTTTTGTTGATTTTTATCCTGATTTTGCTGTTGTTGCTGCTGTTGTTGCTTCAGCATTTTTTGTGCGTAAGCTAAATTGTATTTTGTATTATCGTCGGTAGGTTTATCGCGCAACGATTGTTTATATGCATTTATACTTTCTTCGTATTTTTTTTGCTGCAAGTAAGCATTACCTAAATTATGATATGCATTTGCTCTTGTTTCAGGGTCGGAGGCAGCCTGAGCAGCACGTTCATATTGTGCAGCAGCTTTATCATATTCCTGTTGCTGGTAATAAGTATTACCAAGATTGTAATTACCTGCATCGGAATCAGGAGTTTCCGTTACCGCCTGTTCATATTTTTGTTGAGCACCTTTGTAATCTTTTTGTTCATATAAGTCGTTACCCTCCTTAATAATAGCATTACTATTTTGGGCAAAACCAGTGTAGCTTATTAGTAACAAAAAGGTTAAAACAACAATTCTCATGGTTTCATTTTTTTTCATCAAACAAATTTACTTTTTCCAACCATTTTGGTTTTTTGTCGGACATAAAAAACTCTAACGTCAATAAAAATAAGCCAATTCCTAAAAATAATTGAAAATGATTGGCATATTCGGTAAACTGATAGGTATCATCTGCCGTTTTATCTAAGGCATCTATTTGCTCGTATACGTCCTGTACAACCTTTTTCCCGCCATTTAAATTCATATAAACCCCATCGGCTTCTAGTGCAAGTTGTTGCAACATCTTTTCGTTGAGTTTGGTCAAGACAACATTACCTTCCCTGTCCTTTTTAAATCCATTTACGGTATTGCCCTTTCTCACAGGAATGGGAGCACCGGTTGGTGTGCCAACGCCTAATGTAATTATTTTAATATCGTTGTCTGCAGCTTCTTTTGCCATAGCCTCAGCATTATCATCATGGCTTTCACCATCAGTAATAATAATAATTGCTTTGCCTTTTTTACTGTCCTTTTCCCCACCATTGTCGAATGCCATGATGGCAGTTTCCAAAGCGCTGCCGATAGCAGTACCCTGATTGGTTATAGTTCCGGTATTGATATTATTTAAATACATGAGTGCAGCACGCGAATCACTTGTTAGTGGCATTTGCACATAACTTTCTCCTGCAAAAACAATTAATCCTATTTTGTTGGAAGCGAGTTTTTCAATTAATTGCGCCGCAGATAATTTAGCTTGAGCCAACCTATTGGGTTTTACATCTTCCGCAAGCATACTGTTGGAAACATCGAAACAAATCATTACTTCTGCACTTTCACCTTTTACTTTTTGTTTTTTAGAACCCAATCGCAAATTGGCCAATCCTAAAATAATAAAAGCGCAAGCAGCTAAGAGCAATGAAAATTTTATCCATTTTCTTTTCATGGAAGTTCTATTCATGAGTTGCTCCAACAGGTGTTGGTCACCCATTTTTGCCAAAGCCTTTTTGCGCCACGCCACATAAGCATAAAATACCAGCATCAGCAGCGGTATTACAGCCAACCCATATAACATTATTTTATTTTCGAATTCCATATTACGTGAGCGACCTGAAAATAGTATTGGTTAAAAGTATTTCTATCAACAATAAAATAAATCCAATCAAAGCAAAATAAAAGAAATGTTCATCATAACGTTGTGTGATGTCCACTTCAAATTTTTGTTTTTCAATTTGGTCTATTTGCTGATAAATTTCTGATAATTTTTCTTTTGAAGTAGCTTTGAAATATTGTCCGCCGGTTAGGTTTGCTACTTCTTTTAACATGGTTTCGTCAAACGAAATGCGCGGGTCCAGTTCAAATATTTTTCTTCCGTTTTTATCAACCACAGGAATCGGAGTATTAGATTCTGAACCAACACCAATGGTATACACACGAACATTTAATTGTTTGGCAGCATTGGCCGCATCAACCGGTGAATATTTTCCGCCAATACGTACGCCATCAGTTAGTAAAATAATCACTTTTGTATTTACATTAACCGTATCGGCTAAACGATTTACTGCTAAAAATAATCCATCACCAATAGCAGTCCCATCTTTAAGATACCAGTTATCGGCAGTGGCTACCTGGGCTTTCAACATTTCGTGGTCTAATGTTGCTGGGCATTGCGTAAATGCTTCGCCGGCAAATACTACTAAGCCAATGCGGTCGTTGGGGCGACTATCAATAAATTCGTTGGCAGCCACCTTTGCTGCTTCCATCCTATTCGGTTTAAAATCGATAGCATACATACTTGGTGAAACGTCAAGCGAAAGCATAATATCTATACCCTGGGACGAAATTTTTTTATTGCTAAATCCGGTTTGAGGTCTGGCTATTGCAATAATTATTAATACAACTGCAGTTATACGCAAAACAGGAAGCAAACGCATCCATTTTATTTTAGCCGGGACATAATCTTTAAATCCTGAAGTATTTGAAATTTTAAATGCAACATATTTATTGTTTGCCTGCGTACGTAAATAATAAATATACACCGGCACCAGCAGTAGCAGTAAAAGGAGCCATGGATCCTCAAATTTTATATTGCTGATAAATTCGTTCATATTTTTTCCGGTGTTGGGGGAATAATTTTAGTATTTTCTACAAAGTTGACAGTTAATTCCATGGCCCTCACATTTTCATTTGCCAATGGTCGCGATTTTGCAAATTTTGCCATATCGGCTAATTGCAAAATAAATGAGATATCATTGGTGAACGCCTTAGCTTCCGGAATATGTTGTATTTGTTCAATAATTTCATCACTGGTGCTTTCCATGGCATTGATATAAAAACGTTGCTCCAAATAATCGCGTAAAATGTCAGTTAATTCAGAATAATAAAACTTAAGCCTGTCCTGTTGCCATAATTTTTTTTCGTCGAGTGCCCGCAATTGTTCCAAAAATATTTCATGAAGCGGACGTATTGGTTTAGCTAAAGGTTTAGGTGTTGGCTTATCTTCTTTTCTAATAAAGAAAAAATAAACTAAAAATGCGATGGCAATTATGGCATGCAAAAGCAATAATATTTGCATCCATGTAAAATCGCGAACTGTTACCAGTTTTATATCTTTAATCGGTTTAAAAGCAGCGGTGGTGTCAACCTCAGGAGTGATGACATTAAATGGCAACGAATCAGACATTGCTAATAACGTTGTTGTATCACGCTGCATTTTATATAGGATAAATACCTGCGGGAAATAATATTTTCCTTCTTCGTAAATACTATAGGTTATTTGCTGCGTAAACATTGTTTTACCATCAGCAGTTAATGTATCAATTGGTTGGGCAGAAATAATTTCATACGGCGCAATTTCTTCCACCGGTGGCCAATAATAGGTATTGGTGCTATCACCGGTTGCTTTAATGGTAATTTGTATATAATCGCCAATGGCATAATCAAACTTATCGGTTTGCACTTCAACACTTACCTGCGCTGTTAATGGCACAAGTAAAAGACAAAACAAATGATATGTAATAATTTTCCTCAGCATACTATTTCATCATAATTCTTTTTCTGAAAAAACTATGGAGTTCGTTGATATATGGTTTTTGGCTGTGAATAGATATGGTATCGGCACCACTTTTTACAAATGTGGATTTAAATTCCTGCACATTTTTTAAATAATTGCTGCGATATTTTTCCCTCACTTTTTTATTAGATGTATCTACCCAAATTGTGGCATTTTTTTCCGGATCAAACATTCTTACAATTCCCGCATCAGGTAATTCCTCTTCACGTTTGTCGTGGATATGTACACCAATTACATCGTGTTTTCGCGCCGCAATCATCAATGGTTTTTCATAACCCTTATCCATAAAATCGCTAAAAACAAATGCAATACTTTTTTTATTCACCACATTATTAAAATATTGTAATGCCTGGGCAATATTTGTTCCTTTTCCTTCAGGAGTTAGTTCAAGCAAATCGCTGATAATTCGCAGGATATGTGATTTTCCTTTTTTGGGTGGAATAAATTTTTCGATGCGGTCGGAAAATAAAATCACCCCAACTTTATCGTTGTTATTTATAGCAGAAAAACTTAATACAGCAGCAATTTCTGTAATCAGCTGATTTTTCATTTGTAGCTGTGTGCCAAAAAATGAACTCTGACTGATATCTATGAGCAACATTACGGTAAGCTCACGTTCCTCCTCAAATACTTTAATATAAGGATGGCTCATGCGTGCAGTAACATTCCATTCAATATTGCGCACATCATCACCAAAAGTATATTCGCGCACTTCGCTAAAACTCATTCCTCTTCCTTTAAACGCAGAGTGATATTCCCCGGAAAAAATATTCTGGGAAATACCCTTCGTTTTTATTTCGATGAGTCGAACTTTTTTTAGCAAGGTTGCTTTATCCAATTGTTTTACTCGTTAAACTGTGAATTAAATACATGTCATGTGTAGCACACACATTAAAACATTTAAGGCACCTCAACTACATTGAGAATTTCGGCAATTATATCTTCTGCAGTAATATTTTCCGCTTCTGCTTCGTAGGTTAATCCAATTCGGTGACGGAGCACATCCTGACAAATTGCGCGCACATCTTCCGGAATAACATAACCTCTGCGTTTAATAAATGCATACGCTTTACTTGCCATTGCCAAGTTAATGCTTGCACGTGGCGAACCACCGTAAGCAATAAGATGTTTGATTTTCGATAATTTATAATCTTCAGGTTTGCGTGTAGCAAAAACGATATCGAGAATATAATTTTCTATTTTATCGTCCATATACACTTCGCGGACTAAATCTCGGGCTCTGATAATATCTTCAGGTTTAACTACCTGAGCAATTTTGTTGATTGCGCCGGTGACATTTTGACGAATAATTAATTTTTCATCTTCTTTACTTGGGTAATGAATTACCACTTTCAGCATAAAACGATCTACCTGTGCTTCCGGTAATGGATAAGTTCCTTCTTGTTCAATCGGGTTTTGTGTAGCTAACACTAAAAATGGCTCTTCCAATTTATACGTGTTTTCACCGATGGTTACCTGTTTTTCCTGCATCGCTTCCAGTAAAGCACTTTGCACTTTTGCCGGAGCACGGTTAATTTCATCTGCCAAAATAAAATTGGCGAAAATGGGACCTTTTTTTACGGTAAACTGATTGTCTTTCTGATTGTAAATCATGGTTCCAATCAAATCGGCAGGTAATAAATCGGGTGTAAACTGAATGCGCGAAAATTTCGCATTGATTGCTGAAGCCAGCGATTTAATGGCCAAAGTTTTTGCTAAGCCCGGAACACCTTCTAATAAAATATGACCTTGTGTAAGTAATCCCAGTAACAGGCGGTCAATCATATTTTTTTGCCCCACAATAGCTTTGGCAGTTTCCAGCCTTAATAAATCTATAAATGCGCTTTCCTGATGAATGCGTTCGTTTAATTCTTTAATGTCGGTAGATGCCGCAGTATCCATATTAGTCAAGTTTGGTCGATTAAAATTTTCAGAACACAAAAATAACTCTGTGTTCATACATTAAATTTGGTGTGCAAAGTTAATTAAGGTTAACTACAAGATAAACATTGTTAACCGCAAGCTTTATAACAAGTGAACCTTGATTAACGTAGCTTTAGGACACTTTAAAACAAACGCTATGCAAAATAAAATCAGCATTCAGGCAAACCTGGGCAATGTGCAGTATCGCACCGCTCTCAGTAATGGCAAACATACACTTTTAGCCGATGAGCCGGAGAGTGAAGGTGGACTGGCCACTGGCCCCACTCCGGATGAATTTTTAGCCATGGCTTTGGCAGCTTGTACCAGCATTACACTGCGTATGTATAGTCAGCGAAAAAATTGGGATTTGGGAGAAATTGCTGTAGCAGTTGATATGCAAAGGCAGGATGACGGTTCAGCTGTATTTGAACGTAAAATCACCTTCGAAAAAAAACCTGATGCAGCCACCTGCGAACGTTTGATGATTGTTGCCGATAAATGTCCCGTGCATAAAACTTTATCGCATGTTAATACCATTATTTCATCTTTATAAACAACATTATGAACGATATAGTTTCAAGCAACGAAATTAAAATAGTAATAGATACATTTTATGAAAAAGTACGCGCCGACGAGATGATTGGATTTATTTTTAACGATATAGCAAAAGTAGATTGGGAACATCACATGCCAATAATGTATAACTTTTGGGAATCGACAGTTTTTGGTACAGGCACGTATACAAGAAATGCTATGACACCTCATTTTGTATTGCAGGATAAAGTCAAATTTACTGCAGCATATTTTGAACGCTGGGTGTTTTTATTTGTGACTACTGTCGACGAATTATATACAGGAGAAAATGCTGAGATAATGAAAATGCGTGCAACTAGTATTGCAGGTTTAATGCAAAATAAGTTAGGTATAAATTGAATACCACAACCTGATTTAATCTGTATTTATGATATTTAATGCGCTATAAATAACAGTCAGTTTTATAGCGGGCTGAGTTTATAAATTATTTCATAACTCGCTGATTATCAAAACAATAATATTACATTTTTATTGAAATTATAGCTAGATAAACGACTGCCAATAACTTTTTTGGTAGTTGTAAAATTCATTATACCAATTTTCTAAAACCGTTTAATTATTTTACTTTTGTATAAACAACAGGCTACTTATGACAATTATACTCACCATTTTAATGATTATCGGAATTATTATTTCGGTTATTTTAATTACAGCATTAATACTACCTAAAAAATATAAAGTTTTACGCGAAGCCACTATTCAACAACCACAACAAAAAGTATTTGATTATATCAAATACATTCGCAATCAGGATGGATTTAGCGTATGGGCGAATATGGACCCAAACATGAAAAAAACGTATAAAGGTGACGATGGAAGAGTTGGATTTGTTTCAGCATGGGAAAGCGACAATAAAAAAGTTGGTGCAGGTGAACAGGAAATAATTCGCGTTGATGAAGGTAAAGGCATTGTTACTACTTTGCGTTTTTTTAAACCATTTCCGGGAGAAGCGGTGGCTCAATTTATGACCTCGCCGGCAGAAAATAATGCTACAAAAGTTTCCTGGCAATTAGACAGTGCCATGAAATATCCGATGAACTTCATGTTGTTGTTTATGAACATGGATAAAATGTTGGGTGCCGATATGGAAAAAGGCTTGGAAAATTTAAAAAATAAATTGGCCGAATAAGTTTAATCCCAACCGGGATAAATCACGAAATTATTTTCCGTTTCATAAAGCTCGATTTTTACATCAAATTCAGCATCCAGTTTTGCCCTGAATTTGTCGTAAATAACCTTGGCTATATTTTCAGCTGTAGGGTTTAACGCTGCAAATTCCGGCACATCTAAATTCAGGTTATTGTGGTCGAAAGGCTCAATAACCAGTTCTTTAATCAGGTCGTTGACAATTTTCAAATCCATTACATATCCTGTTTGCGGATTTATTTCGCCGGTAATTTTTACAAAAAAGGTATAGTTATGCCCGTGAAAGTTAGGGTTATTGCATAAGCCAAACACCTTGTCGTTAGTGGCTTCATCCCAATCGGGGTTAAATAATCGGTGGGCTGCGTTAAAGGTAGCTCTTCTGCAAACTGTTGTTCTCATAATGCCTGAACAATTAATGTTGTGCAAAGGTTGCCAAAATACTTTAAATTTGCCCTATTGTGACGATGGTAGTGACAGATTCAATTCATGCATTCACGTTCCGTTCAATTGATGGCGGAACGATAGATTTTTCAGCATTTAAGGGCAAAAAAGTGCTTGTTGTGAACACCGCAAGCGATTGTATGTATACCGATCAGTATAAACAATTGCAGGAATTACACGACAATTATGCTGATAAACTGGTTATTGTTGGTTTTCCTTCGAATGATTTTGGTGAGCAGGAACCGGGAACAGACCGAGAAATTAAAAATTTTTGTTCCTATAAATACGGAGTAACGTTTCCACTTGCCTCGAAAAGCGAAGTAATTGGTGTAAACAGTAATCCTATATTCAAATGGCTGATTAGTTTGCCGTTTGAAAATACGCTCAACAAGTCGATTGTATGGAATTTCCAGAAATTTTTATTGAATGAAGAAGGCAAACTCATTGCTGTTTTTCCGCCTGCCACCGATCCGATAAATGATGAACTGCTAGCATTTCTCAACGAAAATTGAGTAGTGCCGGCCAAATGAACAGGCGTGCTATTTAAAAATGTAATTGGTCAAACCCGCATCAAATTGCAGCTCACAAAAGGTGTAGCTGACAATCGGGTGAGTCATGCCCAGTTGTTTCTTGGTCCGGAAGGAAGCGGCAATTTAGCCATGGCCTTAGCCTATTCTCAATATATTAATTGCGAAAACAAACAAACGTTTGCTACGGAAGACGGCACAGTGCATGGCGATTCATGTGGCACTTGTCCTTCTTGTTTAAAAGCACAAAAATTTATCCATCCCGATATTCACTTCACTTTTCCGTTTGTAAAAACCGATAAAAAAGAAGTTTGCGCCGACTGGATGGTGGAATGGAGGCAGTTTATGCTCAACACGCCTTACGGTGGCTACAATGAGTGGATTACACAAATTATAGAAGGAGAAAACAAACAGGGCAATATTACAGCCCGGGAATGTCAGGAAATTATGCGGAGGTTATCGCTGAAAAACTACGAATCCACGTATAAAATTATCATCCTTTGGCTTCCCGAATATCTTGGTAACGAGGGCAACAGGCTTTTAAAAATTTTGGAAGAACCACCAGAAAATACCGTGTTTATCTTAATTGCCCACGATCAGGAACGTATCATCAATACCATTATGTCGCGTGTTCAGATTGTGAAATTTCCAAGGATAGCCGATCAGGATATGATTCCGGCAATTGTTGAACGTTTCAAAGTTGGACTTCCGCAGGCCAAAAAAATAGCTGCTTTGAGTGAAGGCAACTTTAATGAAGCCACGCAACTAATTGATATTCATGAAGATGCGAATACAACAATGATTAGGGAATGGATGGAAGCCTGTTATCGCCATAATGTAAAGGCGTTATTTGCCTGGAACGACCGGTTTGTAAAAATGGGCCGTGAGCAGCAAAAAAACTTCTTCCAATACTGTCTTCATTTTTTCCGTGAAGTGATGCTATTAGAGGCCGGAGCCAGTTCACTGTCCAAACTTTCAGACGCTGAACTAAAAACTGCGGAAGGATTGGGTAAGGTGCTTGGGGTAGACCGCATTACCTTTATCCTTGAACTATTTGATAAATGCATTTACTTTGTAGAGAGAAATGTGAATGCTAAGATTATGATGACATTTGTTTCAGTTACCCTTTTAAAACAGTTTCAAACAAATTCAATTAACACGAGGCCATTTTACGAAAAGTGGTAACGCTAAATAATATATTATGAGTTGTGCAGGTTGTTCGGTTGGTTCAAATAGTGGTATTCCTACCGGGTGCCGCAGCAATGGGCATTGTGCCACGGGGGGCTGCAATAAACTCAATACTTACGACTGGTTGAGGTTTTTGCCTGTTCCCACATCTCAACAATTCCATATTCACGAAATCAGTTTTAAAAACGGCATTCGCAAAGGATTTTACCTCAATAAAAATAAAATTGATGTAATGACCGGCGATATGGTTTGTGTTGAAACCGAAAGTGGTTTTGATGTGGGTAGAATTTCATTGAGCGGCGAATTAGTTAAACTGCAAATGAAAAAGCGCAAGGTAAATGCCGACATGCAGTTTATGCCTATTTTGCGCAAAGCAACAGACAACGACCTCGAGCGAATGATGGAAGGCAGAGCGATGGAAGGTGCAACGATGTTGAAAGCACGTGTTATTGCCCGCGAATTAAATCTCGACATGAAAATTGGTGAAGTGGAATATCAGGGCGATAAACGCAAAGCCACATTTTATTACATTGCCGATGACCGCGTGGATTTTCGAGAATTAATTAAATTATATGCGAAAGAATTTCGTGTAAAAATAGAGATGCGCCAAATTGGTGCTCGTCAGGAAGCCGGAAAAATTGGCGGTTTAGGCAGTTGCGGACGCGAATTATGTTGTTCAACATGGTTAACGGATTTTAAATCGGTTGGAACAAATGCTGCTCGTTACCAAAATTTAAGTATCAACCAATCAAAATTATCCGGTCAGTGCGGTCGTTTAAAATGTTGTTTGAATTACGAATTGGATACTTATATGGATGCCTTACAGGAATTTCCAAGAGATGCCGATTGGTTACAAACAGAATTTGGCAACGCGCGTTTAATTAAGACTGATATCTTTAAAAAATTAATGGTGTATGAATATTCCGATGGCGGAAAACAATATCCATTAACATTAATCAAGGTGCGGGAGATTAAACAAATGAATCAACAAGGCCAAAAACCTGAACATTTGGAAGGTTTAAAATACGAGCCGGAAACAGCTGTAAAAGAAGTGGAGTTTGTTAACGTAATTGAGCATGTAAGTTTAAAAACAATTGAACGTGCAGGTCAGAAAAAAAGACAACAAAATCAACAAAACAGAAATAAAAATCA
The DNA here is from genome assembly GCA_035439505.1 of Chitinophagales bacterium. Classification (GTDB taxonomy): domain Bacteria; phylum Bacteroidota; class Bacteroidia; order Chitinophagales; family BACL12; genus UBA7236. The sequence continues at coordinate 7,134 of DAORKJ010000048.1, read as the reverse complement.
GCAAAACCGCAACCCAAATCAACAGAACCGCAATCAACAGGCAAGACCACAACAACAGCCAAACAAATTGCGTGACAACAATACAGAAAATCGGAACGAAGGCGACAAACGCAATAATCAACAGCGTAATCCTAATCAGCAAAATCGTCAAAACAATCCGAACAGAAACAATCCGAACCGCAATAATAATCGCAACAACGATAACAATAAACGGGACGACAACAATAATCAGAACGATAAAAAATAAATCATTGTCACTTAATAAACATACATATTATCTTATTCCGGTTATTGCTTTGTTATTTATTTTATCCGGTTGCGAACAATCGAGAGTATTTGATAAAAATATTTCTTTACCCAAACAAGGTTGGTTTTATGATGAAGCCAAAACTTTTGAAGTTGAAATTCTAGATACCGCAAAATCATACAATTTATATATCAATGTTCGTCACACCGATGAATATCCCTACGATAATTTGTGGTTGAAACTTACTACTACGTTGCCTGATGGTTCTGTTCGTGAAAACAACGTGAATATTGAATTATCGGCTGCAACCGGCGAATGGTCGGGCAATTGTGTTGATGGAATTTGTTATAACTCAGTGCTTATCCAACACAATTTTTCGCTTCCACAAAAAGGCAAATATGTATTTTCGCTCGAACAGGATATGCGTATGAATCCTATTCCGTATATCATGGATATTGGAATTAGAGTTGAGAAATTTATGTAACATAATTATGCCATCACTACGTTTTTTATTGTTGCTGTTAATTGGTGTTCCTGCAGGAAATCTGTTTGCACAAACACCATTTGTGTTAGGAGAAACAAGAACAATACATTCCACTGTTTTAAATGAAGACAGGGTTTTGAATATTTATTTACCCACCTATTATGCTGACACAATTCAATATCCGGTAATTTATTTATTGGACGGTTCAGCAGATGAAGATTTTATTCATATTAGTGGCATTATGCAATTTATGAATTTGATGCA
>DAORKJ010000048.1:4432-6039 GCA_035439505.1 Chitinophagales bacterium | reverse complement strand
CAGCTTCCCGCAGGAGATATGCAAATATATGTTGCTGTTGGCAAGGAGCATCCTACCATGGTGAAAGATGCCAAAAAATTACATCGTTTATTAAAACATTCCGGTAAAAAAAATCTGGAAGTTCATTTTGAGCAATTGAAAAATGAAGACCACGCAACCATTTTACACAATGCTGTTTATCATGCATTTGAACAAATGTTCAGCACAAAATAATTTACCATTTTAATTCCAGCAATTGCGGACAATGGTCACTGTGTTTAGCATCGGGCATTATTTTAGCGGAAATTAATTTTGATTGTAATGTATCACTTACTGCTATATAATCGATGCGCCAGCCTTTGTTATTATTTCTTGCATTTGCGCGAAAACTCCACCAGGTATATTGATGTGGTTCCTTATTAAAGTGACGGAAACTATCGGTAAAACCGGATGCAAATAATTTGTCCATCCATTCACGTTCTTCCGGCAAAAATCCCGAAGAATCTTTATTTCCTTTTGGGTCATGGATGTCAATGGCTTTATTACAAATATTATAATCGCCACATACAATGAGTTTTCTGCCTTGTTTTTGGAGTGCAGTTAAATGATTGTAGATATAATCTAAAAATTGATATTTAACAGTTTGGCGAATATCACCGGTTGTACCGGATGGAAAATAAATGGAAAAAATACTCGTGTCACCAAAATCGGCACGAATTACCCTTCCTTCAGCATCAAACGCTTTGTTGCCACAACCGATTACTACATTATCAGGTTTAAACTTGGTAAAAATAGCCACACCGCTATACCCTTTTTTTTCTGCTGAATGCCAAAAGTGATGGTATCCCAATTGGTCGAAAAGGGATGTATCCACCTGACTGGAATCAGCTTTTAACTCTTGAACACAAATAACATCAAAACCATTTTCCTTAATCCAATCTACCCAACCTTTGGTCATTGCAGAGCGGATTCCATTGAGATTGTAAGTAATTAACTTCATATTGCCCAAAATTGAAGCGTAAATATAAGGTTAGTCGCCATAAAATACCTATACCTTACCTGTTAACAATATAGCATTCCATATAAGTTAAGTTGCTAATGACAGTTGAAAGTAGTTCACTAATTAAACATGAGATTTCGCCATGAAATTCAGGCATTTCGCGCATTTGGTACGGTACGCACGTAAACAAATCGTTAAGTTTGTGCTAATATTTAAACCTAATGATTCGCCTTATTGCAACATGCTGTTTTGTGTTCCACATGTGCCTTGCGGTAGCTCAACCTGCCGATAAGCCGAACATTATTATCATTACCTATGATGACATGAACGATTGGGTGAGCAACTTACAAGGCCATCCTCAAACCTTAACCCCCAACTTAGACTCCATTGCAAAACTCGGCACAACATTTTTGAATACATTTTGTAATGCACCCGTTTGTGCGCCATCTCGTACAAGTTGGTTAACAGGGAAATCACCTCATTACACGCAAGTATATAATAACGAAGAATATATTTCAGAAGATTTCAGAGAAAATTTTCCGGAGGATAAACAGATAATTACTTTACCACAATATTTGAAAGACAGTGTTGGGTATTATACGGTAAGTATGAATAAAATATTTCATGC
>DAORKJ010000048.1:0-4332 GCA_035439505.1 Chitinophagales bacterium | reverse complement strand
AAACTTTTGCAACAAACCATTAATGTTATGCGTGGGTTTCCACAAACCACATTTAGAATTATATATACCTGAACAATTTTTTCTCCCTTACTATATTAAGGATTTTTATCAGGAACCTTATGACTTTCCATATAATTTCCCTTCCGGAACATTTCCTTATAATGGATTGGTATTGCCTCCACAACCTGGCGAAGATTATGCCGATTATGACAGTTTAGGATTTGTTGGTCAGGCGCTTGCAGCAAAAGGTTTCCACGATGCGTTTAAAGATTGGGCAGATAGTATGGCATTATTAATTACTATCAATGATACACTTACTAATAATGAGCGCGAAGACATTTTAATGAAATCGAAAATGGCCAATGCAACTATGGCCTATCTTGCAGCTATTAATTTTGGTGATGCACAATTGGGGAGATTATGGGATGCCCTTAATAGTCATCCTGATTTTTTAAATAATAGTGTAATTATCATCACAAGCGATCACGGTTATTCGTTAGATGAAAAAAAACATTGGAAAAAAAACGCGCTTTGGGATACTGATATTCGTGTGCCTTTTTATGTTATTGACATGCGCAACAAAGGTGAACGAGTAGTAAAAACACCTGCAGCATTAATGGATATCTTCCCAACCGTTTGTGATTATATCGGCATACAACCACCGGTTGATGCAACTGGTAATACGTATACCGATGGTATGAGTTTGTACAACATTGCTACAGACACTAACCTGATAATTGAAAAACCTGTGCTAACAGTATACAAAGCAGAAGAAGTAAAACAAGCAGGTTGTTTTGAACAATATTCAGTGCGCAACGAGAGGTTTCATTATATTAAATATAAATCCAATAATATAGATGGAGATTTAAGTTGTGATGAAACCCAATCGGTAATTGAAGAAGAATTATATGAATTAGGCACATACCGTGAAGTTGACCCGAATGAGTGGAATAATTTAATTAAGGATGAACAATATCAAATTGTAAAATCATTTTTAGGACAGTGGTTACCCGATAGTATTTTATTCAATCGCGTAACTTACAAACCGTTAATAACAATTAGTAATGATGATTGTCCGATTGGCATTGGAGACTCCATTGGGTTAACTTTAACTTTGTATGATACAACAGGTTTGCCAATAAACATTCCGGATGATTTTTCTTGTAACTGGCGTAGCAACTTTAATGATGTAATACAAACCGGTGACACGGTTTATTGGGCGTTAAATGATATTGCTACCATATTATCTTTAGATAAATTAATATTCACTCTTTCAGTGGAGGATAATACAAATGGTTATATGGCGGGTTTGGACATCATGTACTTTTATCCCGATGGCGGAGAAAATCCAACAATCGATTTCACGGCAGCAATCAATATTCAAAGCAATACCGTTGCTATTGACAATATTGTTTTACCGGTAGATGTTGATTCTGTAGTGTGGTATTATGGTGATGGATTTGTTTATACCGGATTCACTCCACCTACTCATACCTACATAAGTTATGGGACATTTTATATTACTTGTTTTGTTTATATGAGCGAGGGAGACAAATGTATAGTCAAATTATTACAATCGGTTGAAACAATAGATGAAGAACAAATTCAGGACTTGTTTATCAGTTTTCCTAATCCAACATCGACTACTTTGTATATTGCTACGAGTGAGGCAGTTGCAACCGGCATTGTGTCAATATCCAACTTATCAGGACAAGAATTAATGCATGTGCAATTAGATGATACTCATCAACGTATAATACCTATTGATGTACAATCACTAGCTGCAGGATTATATTTTATTACTTTAACCGACAACGACAGACAACAAGTTCAACAATTTATAAAATATTGATGGTGAAAAAGTATATTAATTATATGATGATGTTGTGTTTAATGGCACTGTCATGTACTACTTTTGCGCAATCACCAAAACCTAATTTCATTTTTTTAGTTGTTGACGATTTGAATGATGGTATTGAAGCATTAAATGCATTGCCTCAAACCCTTACACCTAACATCAACCGAATTTGCGAAAACGGGACCGTGTTTACTAATGCAGTATGTCCGGCTCCATTATGTTGCCCTTCCCGAACAAGTTTTTTAACCGGGAAAGATCTGGCTTATACACAGATTTACAGCACTTATAATTACAAGTGTACCGATTTTAGTCAGAATTTTAGTGATGAAAATAATAATGCCACCTATTTTACACTTCCGGGATATTTAAAAGACAGTGCAGGTTATTTCACCTATGGTCTTAATAAAATATTCCACTGTTATGAAAATTATCAGGAGTACGACAGCCTGACTGTTGATGCCTGTAATAAAAAACTATCGTGGAATAAAATTTTTGTTTACAACGACAGTACAATTTTAAAGCCCGGAATAAATATTGAAGAACAAGGCGTGAGAAATAATCCATGGTCGAAAATAAATGATACTTTGGAGCCATACATGATGGATTATGTTGCAGTTGATTCATCTATTCAATTTATTAAACATTTTGCGGCCGGTGAAGGAACATGTGGTAATCCATTCTTTTTAGCCCTTGGTATTAAAAAACCACATGAACCATTATATATTCCTGCAAAATATTTCGACTCATCATATATTGAGGATTTTACTGCCTCCTTTAAATTGCCATTTAATTTTCCATTTAACGCTTACCCACCAAATGGTATATTATTACCACCGCAACCTGAAATAGTTTTTGAGGACTTTACAAGTTTACCTGAAAATGGCATGGCACAAGAAATGGTAAAAGGCGCCGACGAAAAATTTGAGTTATGGGTAGAAGGTCTTGACGAGGTACCGGAATTAAATACGAATTATAACACGATGCTTAATGAGGATTTATTAGCGTGGACAAAAAGAGCAAATAGTGTAATGGCATATCAGGCCGGTGTAAAATATGTAGATGCACAAATTGGTAGATTATTGGATAGTTTATCTCAATATCCGGAAGTATATAACAATACCATTATAATTTTAGTTGGTGACAATGGTTATAGTTTAGGGCAGAAAAAACATTGGGGTAAACGTGCTATGTGGGAAACAGATGTACGTGTTCCATTAGTAATAGCCGATTTAAGAAATCCTGTGCCAAACTCTACCAATGTAACGGTTAACTTATTAGATATTTTCCCGACCGTTTGTGCTTTAGCAGAAATTAATCCGCCAAAATTTGAATCAGGTTTGCCTTATTTAGATGGCAAAGCGCTCACCACAATTATGCAGGAGCCACAAACAGCACTTGAATTACCACAATTATCTGCTGTGAAAAAAGAATTTGAATCCGAAGGATTTTGTTATCCGCAGTATGCGGTGCGGAATGAGCGGTTCCATTATATTCGATATCAATCCAATGGCGGAGGTATGCTAAATTGTGATAGCGCATCAAGTTATTTTGAAGAAGAATTGTATGAAATAGGTGAGACTAGAATGGTTGATCCTTATGAATGGCATAATTTAATTCAAAATGCAGCTTATTATCCGGCTGCTCAATATTTACAACAATGGTTGCCGGGAAATACCATGTATTTAAAACAAGGATATAAGGTAAATATAGTAAGCGAAACACAAACATGTATTGCCAATAAAAATGATACACTTTTATTAAACATCAATGTATTTGATTTAAATGGTACGCTTTCAGCAGAAATTCCCGATATGCAATATGTGTGGACAAATAATTTTACTGCGGACACCCTCATTGGTAAAGAAGTACATTTCCCGATAGCATTAATTCCTGAAAAAAATTATAACAACGGCGAGCCATTATATATCTATTTTTCATTAATTGCTAATGGAACAAAAATTACCATGGGATTCGACCTTCAGGTTTTTAGTATTAACCCTGAAAAAACACCTGAAATCAGATATGATTTAGTTAGCAACGATAAGGGTGAAAGTTTTGTAAGTAATTTCAGTATACAACCTCCTGCCAACAACTGGTGGTGGGAAATAAACGGCGACAGTTTATTTTATAATACTTTTCCCGGTCCTGTAAATGCCGGAAGCAATAATTCAGTAACGTATAAATGTATTGCCAACTATGGCAATAATAATTGCGAACTCGTTGCAGAAAAAACAGTCGTAACCAAACCGCTTACTTACTATGATGAGCATCAATTAATTTGTTTGCCCAACCCGGCTAAAAGTGAAGTAATTCTCATGCATACTGATAATGTAATCTATGGAAACTTAAGGATATATGATATTTCAGGAACTGTTGTGAAAGAAATAATTATATCAGATGCTTTTTCCTCTTTTTATAAAATAAATATTTCCGATTTAAGTGCAGGCTTATATGTAATTACCCTAACAGATAAG
>DAORKJ010000047.1:24237-27579 GCA_035439505.1 Chitinophagales bacterium | reverse complement strand
ACAGCCAATAATGAATTCCACATCTTTAAGTGGAAAGAAAGGTCTTTTTTGCCACCCCTTATGACATTATTATGACAATTGACAGGGTATAGTTAGGGAATTTTGCAGCGTCATTTTTGGTTACTCTATTTAATACGCGACCTTCTTGTGAATCAATATAAAGTTTTAACAGTAACGCATAAACATGTTCCGGTAGAGCAATTAAAGCACTACATTATTGATTCAGACAAATCATCACCTGAATTTGGACATAAATTACACTTCATCAAACAAAATATGCAGCTCGATGAGTTGATGTATTTAAATACATGCAACAGAGTTACCTATTTTTTCACCACAAAAAATCAGTTAGGTTCCGGGTTTACGGCTAACTTTTTTAAAACAATTAATCCTGCATTTGAGGCTTGTAATGCAGTTAACTCCAATATGTATGAAGGGGTTGAAGCACTTGAACATTTGTGTGAGGTAAGTGCTTCGTTAGACTCGATGGTGGTTGGAGAAAGGGAAATCATCAGACAGTTACGCGTAGCTTATGACGATTCCAATAACCTAAAATTGACAGGAGATGATATTCGCCTGGCGATGAAAATGCTGATTCCGGCGGCCAAAAAAATCTATTCTGAAACAAAAATTGCAGAAAAACCTATTTCTGTTGTTTCATTAGCAGCATTACAATTAAAAGCACTAAAACTTTCACCTGAAGCAAAAATCCTATTAATTGGAGCAGGTGAAACTATTACCAATATGTCCACTTATTTAGTTGACATGGGTTTTAAAAATTTTGTCGTATTTAACAGAACCTTAGCAAATGCTGAAAAGCTGGCGCAGGCTATTAACGGCAAAGCATATCCGCTTGCGGAGTTAGAAAATTATACAGATGGCTTTGATGTAATTATTACCTCAACAGGTTCAGCAAAAAAAGAAATTACAGCGCCTATTTATCAAAAACTGTTAGGCAGCAACAAGGATAAAAAAGTTATTATCGATTTAGCTATTCCGTTGGATACAGATGAATCGATTATTACTGATTTTAATGTTACGTATATTAAAATTGATACCTTAAGAGCAATTGCACAAAAAAATCTTTCATCACGCAAAGCAGAAGTGCTTAAAGCCAAACACCTGGTGCATGAATTTGTAAAAGAATTTCAGGCGGTGTATGTGGAGCGTATGGTGGAAAAAGCGCATAGTATAATTCCGATTAAACTCAACGAAATACGTACTAAGGCTGTTGAAGAAGTGTATGCTAAAGAAATGGCAACCTTAGACGATAACGCCAAAGAGGTTGTAGATAAATTATTGGATTACATGGAGAAGAAGTATCTCGCACTTACTATGGCTGCTTCTAAAGATGCCATGCGACATAAACACTGATAAATACAGTTCACATGCAGGAAACGATTATTATTGGCTCACGTGGAAGCGACTTGGCATTGTGGCAGGCTCATTTTTTACAAAAAACTTTACTGGAACTAGGTTATCGCTCAGAAATAAAAATAATAAAAACACAAGGCGATAAAATTCAACATATCAGTCTCGAAAAACTGGAAGGCAAAGGATTTTTCACCAAAGAAATAGAAGATGCATTATTAATGGGTGAAATTGATGTTGCCGTTCACTCACATAAAGATTTACCCACTGCAATTACACCTGGCTTAACAATAGCAGCCGTTTCGCATAGAGAAGATCCGGCTGAGTTATTGCTGATTAGAAATGAAAAGGTAGATGAACTCAACGAATTTAATTTAGCAACAAATGCGATAGTAGGTACATCATCTTCACGCAGAAATGTTCAAATGCGTTTTTTTCGCCCTGATTTACAATTTGCAGATATACGAGGTAATGTGCCCACCCGAATAAATAAATTACGCAATGGTGATTACGATGCCATTTTGTTGGCTTTTGCAGGTGTGCATCGTCTGCAATTAGATATCAGCGATTTAACAGCAGTTAAAATTCCACCACATAAATTAATTCCTTCGCCCGCACAAGGTGTTTTAGCATTCCAATGTCGCGAAAAGGATGAACATATGATTGGTATTCTCGATAAGATAAATCACCACGATGTTGCCGATACCATTTACATTGAACGCAAGGTAATGAATTTATTTAATGGTGGATGTCACATGCCGCTTGGTGTGTATTGTCGTAAACACAATGAACAATACCAGGTTTGGGCTGCACAAACGGCTGATAGGTTGTTGCCGCTCAAACGATTATTCGTGGAAGGGAATAATGCAGACCAATTGGCAACACATATTTTTAATACTTTACAACAGCAGCAACAAAAATCCATTTTTATTTCTACAGATTTGAATGAGGATGCGTTGTATCTGCAAGTATTACGCGATAAAGGATTTGAAGTAATAGGAAAATCATGTGTACACATGGAATTTATTCCGTTTCAATTTTCTGAGGCAACTGACTGGGTATTTTTTACCAGTAAAAACGGAGTAGATTATTTTTTTAATTCGGTTAAATCCATCTCTCCAAAAATTAAATTTGCTGCAATAGGAGAGGCCACTGCAAAACAGATAAATCAACATGGTTATGCTGTGGATTTTGTTGGAGAAGGCACTATCGCACAAATTGCAGCACAATTTAAATTAATAGCAGCAGGTGAGGAGGTAGTATTTGCAGTTGCAGAAAACAGACAAACTGCACTTCAATCGCACATTGCACAGTTTGCACAAACGACTATTATTCCTGTTTATAATAATACGCCTATTGCCATTGAACCCGTTCAGGCAGATATTTATGTGTTTACAAGTCCTTTAAATGTAGACGGATTTTTACTTAACAATAACATTCCATGCACCGCTAAAATAGTAGCTATTGGTGTTACTACACAACAGCATTTAATAGATAAAGGTTATACGCAGGTGGCAGTGCCGCCATTCCACAATTTATTCAGTGTTGCAGAATTAATTTGCGGCTGGTAATAAATTATTCGACTATTATTTTCCCGGTTTGATTACCTTCTTTAGTAATCAATTGATACAAATAAATACCGGGTATCCAATTTTCACAATTGATAATTAGTTGTTGCTGACCGGCAATTGATTTTGTATAAACAATTTCTCCATTTATCGAAGAAATAGTAATATTATCGTAAACCTGGCTCAATTGAAAAATTACACTTGAATTGGTTGGTTGCGGATAAATGGTAGGAGCAATTAGCGGTAAGTTACTTACACCGTTAAAATTACATCCCCCAATAGCATCATATAAAGTTTGTAACGAATCGATAGGGTCAATGCTGTCGCCTTCAACATCAAACACACGAAGGTCAATTAAAAAACTTCCGGGTTCATCGGTTGGACGCGCAACACGCAAAAATGA
>DAORKJ010000047.1:0-24137 GCA_035439505.1 Chitinophagales bacterium | reverse complement strand
GGTCAATTAAAAAACTTCCGGGTTCATCGGTTGGACGCGCAACACGCAAAAATGACGACAACGCAGAAATATCAAATTCTGCACATCTTGTATCAGCACCCGGCACTTTAGCACCTTGTAATGCAGCCATCAATTTACAGCCTAAATTTCCCTCGGTTGCTAAAAAATTAGCTTCCATATTGTCTAAAATTTCCGGGCCTAACAAAATATTACCTTGAATGGCATAAGTTGGTCCTGTTAAATGGCCTTTCCAGTCCATGGTATTTTCGCCGGTATAACCTGCGCTTCGACCACCATCAACCAAATCCACGACACCGTATTGACGAAATGAAGGGTCATCAAAAATATCGTTGATTATCATGGAATCAATAATGGCAGATGGTGCAACACCTTCATCCATAAGACTTTCTGCATAATTTTGATTACCTGCTATGTAATAAGCCTGGGTATGTATAACACCAACGCCGGGATGTATATCAGAAATAATTCTGGAATTTTCGATACATGAAGCGCCTGCACTGCCTACTTCTCCGGTTAGGGGGTCAACAGCACATATAGAAAACGTATGCTGGGCTGAAACAACTCCGGCGCCAAGCACCAATATCATCACGACAAGAAACTTATACATAAAAATTACAGTTATGGTGTAAAGTTAATCATTTAGCCCCGATGTTATAAATACACCTGATAAGCTCCATACGAATTTGTAATTTTGCACCCAATGGCCTTTGGTATCAACAGTAGAAGAATAAAAAAAGCATTACGCAGGTTAAAAAGTTTACCTGGCGGACTTAACTTTTTTAAATACACCGCCAATAAGGTGCATGCCTGGTATTTGAAAAAAACAAAAAGCACCCGCGTTGCACATCCATCTTCAATCATGTTGGAAGTTACCAATCACTGTAATTTAAAGTGTATCACCTGCCCAAGGGAATACCAATATGGTGAAGAAATGGAAAAGGGCTTTATGGATATTAAACAACTCAAAAAAATTATTGACGAAGTTTATCCATATGTTGATTCAATTGGGTTAACCGGTTTAGGTGAAACTTTATTGTACAAACAGTTACCCGAAGCGCTGAAATATATCCGCAGTAAAAACAAAGGCATTATTACTACTATTTCCATTAATGCGCATTTGCCTAATAGTGTTGAATTAGTTGCTGATATAGCCGATCATCTGGATACTTTACAAATTTCGATGGATGGGGTAGGTGAGGTGTATGAAAATGTGCGCTTACGTGGTGAATATCCATTGTTTTACGATAATGTAAAACGTATCGTTGAATTGTGTAAAGATAAACGTGCAGATGTAATGTTCAACTTTGTGGCTATTAAAGAAAATTATTTCACTATGGCTGAAGTAGTGGAAATAGCTAGCGAATTAGGTGTTGATTATATCAATGTAACACCGTTTAATGTTGCAGCTGTTACCGCACATGATATTAGTTATTACGATTTTTTCCATAGCGATGCATTTAAAAATGAATTAAAACGCGCAAAGGATAAAGCCGACGAATTAAAAAATGTTGAACTTACCATTTGGGATATTAAATCCTTAAATGAATTTAAAAAATGTCATTTACCTTGGGGACATTTTTATATCAGTTGGGATGGTTATGCCACACCATGTTGTGCGAAACCATTTCCAAAAGAACTCAATTTCGGCAATGTATTTGACGATGGATTGATGTATTGTTTAAATAGTCCGGGATACTTACAATTCCGTCAACTATGGCACGAAAATAAAACTCCTTCGTTTTGTGAAAAATGCCATATGGTGGATTTGAAACCCATCCATCTGCCATTTGAATTGCCGGTAAATTAAGCTGCAATCAGATATTGATACAGGAAAAGTCCTGTTAAAGCTACTGCTCCAACCAGAAATAACCATTTGAACCTTTTGCGGCTGCGTGCAAATATGGTTTCCAGTTTGGTCTGATTTTCATTCCCTAACTTGATTACACCCCACATCCACGCAGCACCCAGATAAAAAAACAGGAGCACAATAATATCTTTAACTAGGTCGAAGGTTGCAGCGGTCATAAGTTGAAGTTAGTTGGAAATATGTATTTTTGAATATTCAAATGCGAAAATATGCTAATACAACGGATTTCTCTGATATGTAGCCTTTTATTTCTGTTCGTTAGCCTTAATGCCCAGGTGTGGACACTCCCCAAAAATAGCTTGTACACCAATATTGGTTGGACAGGTTATACCTATTCTGACAAATTTGATGAGACCGGAGAAATACAACCCTTGAATTTTGATGTTACCGATAATACTATTCAATTATTTGCACAATATGGTATAACGGATAAGTTAACTGTTCAGACATCCATACCGTATAAGTTTATAAAAAGCACCAATTATTATGGACCTTCGTTTTTGCCTGTTCCGCCTCCAGATTATTATACCGGTGATACTTTGCACTATTTTGGCAATTTAGAATTAGGTGGTATTTATAAAATATTTGATGGCAAACCCATGGTAAGTGTGTCGTTAATGGCAAGTTTAAATTCCACCGACCGCAATTATATTTCAGGATTACAAACCGGATTTAACAGCAATGCAATAAAGCCGGGTGCCGGTGTCATGTGGTCATACAATAAGGCGTGGTTACAATATTACCTTGGTGCAGAAATTCGTGATAATAATTATGCAATGGCATTAATTTCTAATTTGGAGTATGGATATAAATTCGGCAACGCATTTTATTTAGCAGCACAGGCATATATGCGATTTCCTGAACCCGGTGAAAATGATTGTGATTGCACGACGACGCTTACGGCTATGTATAACAGTAATCAAACCTATGTTGGGCTGGGATTAAAAGGAGGTTACAGTTATAAAGCTTTCGGAATTAATGCGGGTTTAAACACAGCTTTTTTTGCTAAAAATGCACCTGCACAAATTGCACCTAGTATTAGTTTGCAATACAAATATTAATTACATTTTGGCGTAAATGAGTATTTTCTCATGAATACTCAATACTTGCCTGATAAGGGGAGTGCTACCATCATTATAAATAATATAATCGCTCATTGCAGTTTTTTGTGCGTCGCTCCATTGATTTTGCATACGTGCACGGACTTGTTCCTCGGTAACTTTATCGCGCAGCATAACGCGCTCTATACGTTTTTCGACAGGAGCTGTTACACAAATAATTTTATCTAACATTTTATAACTACCTGTTTCAAACAGGAGAGCAGCTTCTTTAATTACATACTCATGATGGGAATGACGTAACATCCATTTTTTTGCATCCTGAAATACAGCAGGATGAATTACAGCATTATACTCGGCTAATATTTCTGGGAAATTAAATACGATTGTTGCAACGCGTTGCCGGTCCAATTTACCCTGCTCATTATATACATCATCACCAAAAATGTTTTTTACTTTTTTAATGACATTTTTATCAGACTCTAATAATTCTTTTGCGCGGTCATCAGCATAATAAATTGGAATACCCAATACTTCGAATATTTTACAAACAGTAGTTTTGCCACTGCCAATGCCACCGGTAATTCCAATTTTTATCATTCTTTCGAAGTTACTGAAATAAACGTTGGTTGAACAGTAATATTTTGAACCCAGTCGGGAAATTGTTCACATTTAACAGCATACATCCCTTTAGGCCCGAGCGGCAGGAGGTTTATTTTGAAATCTTGTTCGCTGGTCTCAGCTGTTTTCATTGAAGGAACCTGGCATAATAACTTAACCGTTACAGTTCGGTCTTTATACATCGGGTTAGGCAGCAGGAAAGTATAGGTTTGATTGGTATATTTAAATACCCGAATTCCGTATGCAACTACTGCTGCTGATAAGGTTAAATTTACTTGCGATACATCACTGAGTATTGCAACTCCGCGTAAATTAGAATCTAAATCAAAAATAGTTATCGATTCAGTTGGCCAATAAGTAAATTGTTGCACAATACTTTCTGGTCCGGTTACGGTAATGCTATCCGGATAAAAATATAATGAATCTATTTCCCAATGATTTTCTACAATTCCTTTAAACCGCATTTTTACCGGAATGGTAGCACTGAGTTTATTTTCAATTTGCATATTTAAAGTATCCGGAAAAATATGATTTACAACAATATCTTCAGGTAAATCGGCACTAAATAAATTTTTATGTAAATTGGTAAGTAATTGTGCATTTTCAGAATATGCAGCCAGGTCAATACTCAGCGATCTTACACGAAATTGTTCTTTTAATAATTGCCAACCGGTAGATACAACTTGTAATTCGGCTTGAGCAGGTAATTTGTTCTGACTGATTTTATTTTCAGCTAATTCGTAACGGAGATTTACAAATATAGTATCCTGATGTTGGTTGGCGAGGGTATTAAATAACCACAGGATAAAAGCAATAAAAAGGCAGAATAGGAATCGTATTACAATTCTGCCTTTTTTATTGTTTGTTGCATTCGCAGATGTTTGGGCAAATGTCAAGTATTAGTAGCTAAATTGTTAAGCTTGTTTACGCGCCAACATGGCTTTGGTAAAATCAAGCGAAATTACTGACTTTTCAATGCGTACTTTGGTATTGGCATCAACTTCCAATAAATAAGTATCATCGTCTACTTTTAATATTTTGCCGTGAACACCACCAATGGTTACAACTCTGTCGCCGGCTTTGATTTCATTTAAAAATGATTTTTGTTCTTTCGCTTTTTTAGATTGCGGACGAATCATAAAAAAGTAAAGTATCAGAAAAAACAATACAAAAAAAGCAATGCTCATAATGCTTGAGTTTCCTGCAGCTTCCTGACCTTCCGGTGCCGGTGCAAATAATAAGATTTGTTCTAACATGTATTTCGATTTATTGGTTAATTAGTCTTTCGGAACAATAATAGTTCCTTTAATAATGAGTTTTGAATTGCTGCTTGGCTGAGTGTTGGCAACAACAGTTACTGTTTTATTAAATAATCCGCTGCGGTTGGCGCTGTTAAACTGCACTTTAATTACACCACTTTGTCCCGGAGCAATTGGTTCTTTTGGCCATTCCGGTACAGTGCATCCACATGAACCATAAGCATCAGATATCAGTAGATCATTTTTACCGGTATTGGTGAATTTAAATTCAGTGCTTACTTTTTCGCCCTGAATTATTTCACCGAAATCGTGTAAATCTTTTTCAAAAGTAATTTGAGTAGGATTTTCTACAATTTTGGTCGACAGTTTATCTTCTTCCTGTGTTGCTTCTGTTTCAATTGTATTAGCAGGTTGTTCTTTACATGAAACTAATGCAGTCGCACTAATGGCAACAGCAAATAAAATGGAAGTAAAATGTACTTTTTTCATATTACAAATTTAATGGTAATTATTCGATTAAACCACGTCCTGTTTTAATGATTTTGCCGGACGATTTCATTTCATTCATCAGCTTGTCCAAAATACCGTTAATAAATTCACGGCTTCTCGGTGTGCTGTATAACTTGCTGATATCCAAATATTCGTTGATACTCACTTTTGTTGGCACTGTAGGGATGTGAATAAACTCTGTTAACGCCATTTTCATCAAAATTTTATCAATCAGAGAAACCCGGTCCAATTCCCAGTTTTGGAGCTTAGGTTTTATCATTTCATCGTAATTGCTGTCTTCCGAAATGGTTTTATTCAACAGCGTTTCCGAAAAATCTTCTTCCTCTGCTGTAATATAGAAGTCAAATAACTGACGTTCGTTATCCGGACCAATATGTTTGGCATTAAAAAAATCATCCATTAAACCTTTAACAATAAACTCATCATCAGCCCAGGTGCCAATTACGTTTTCTAAGTGTTCATCGAAATATTCATTCTTCAATAAAAAACTTTCGAAAATTTCTTTTACAATTTTTTTATCCTGTGCAGCATCCGGCTGTGATTCTGCATATTTAATATAAGGGGGGAATTCTTTTAGCTGGTTGTAAATTATTTTGGCATATTCCTCATCAGCCCAATCGAGTAGTTTTTCCTTTTTTAATCGATTTTGGAAGTAAGTATTGGATATTAAACTGGTAATGAGGGTATTGTTAAAAAAAGTAGTAGGAAAGTTGAGGTCCAAATCAGTAGGCAAATACTTGTTCTTTTTGATATGTGCCTCTAAATCAACCTGCTGCGCGAGCTCTGTGATAAAATGCAGGCAATATAAATACGCTAAATGCGAATTGTATATACTTTTATGTAATTGTTTGACAGCCATTCTGCTATCCATATTCTCTGTACTGGCAACGATATATAAAGTTTGCATTGCCTTGATACGTAATCCTCTTCTACTCAGCATGTCAATTAACAGTTATTAGTTTGGTATTTTGCCTGACGCGGTAAATTCCGCAATTGTTGAATTAATAATATTTATAGTTTAAAAAATAACGGTATAAGTAAAGTGACGACTTATACCGTTATAAATTGTTTTTATCAAAGGCGGCTGTTGATATGCGCAACCAAGCGAATACGCTCTTCAGCAATTCTGTTGGCAGCAGCCTGTGTGGTTATTTTTTCTTTCGCAGCAATTTCGAAAATTTCTAATGCTCTTGGATAAATAATTTCTGTTTTTTGCATGGCGCGTTCTCTGTTATATCCTTCTAATTCAGAATAACAATTAATTAAACCGCCGGCGTTGATTAAATAGTCCGGTGCATATAAAATGCCGCGTTCTATTAAAGCCATACCATGTTTTTGCTCATCTTTTAACTGATTGTTCGCAGCACCTGCAACGATATTACATTTCAGTTTACCAATAGTATCATCATTAATGGTAGCACCCAAAGCGCATGGCGCATAAATGTCCATATCGGTTTCGAAAATGGCATCTTTATCAATCACTTGAACGTGATGTTCCTGTGTAACTTTTTTAATTCTGTCTTCACTAATATCAGAAATCATCACTATAGCTTCTTCTTTCACTAAACGTTCCACTAAGTGATAACCAACATTACCGACACCCTGAACTAAAATCTTTTTGCCTTTTAAATTATCAGTGCCATTGGCATATTTTGCCGCAGCTTTCATTCCAAGATAAACACCGTAAGCAGTTACGGGTGATGGATCGCCACCTCCGCCTAATTGTTCGGGTTTACCTGCAACGTAGTCGGTTTCCATGTTGATGTATTCCATGTCACCGGTAGATGTTCCTACATCTTCAGCAGTAATATATTTTCCGTTGAGGGAGTTTACAAACTTGCCATAACGACGAAATAATGGTTCACGGTTCGCAAGCGCTTTTGAGTCGCCAATGATGACAGCTTTGCCACCACCTAAGTTCAAACCACTAATAGCAGCTTTATAGGTCATTCCGCGCGATAAACGCAAAACATCAATAATTGCATCGTCTTCATTGGTGTAATTCCAAAAGCGAGTGCCACCTAAAGCAGACCCAAGTGTGGTGTTATGAATTGCTATAATAGCCTTAAGGCCGGTGGTTTTATCGGTACAGAAGACCATTTGTTCGTGTTGCATCTCCATCATTGTAGAGAAAATTTCACCATTGGTCAGCTGCAGAGAAGTATTTGACATAAATGAACGTTGTTTTTAAATTGGTTCCGCAAAGATAGAAGAAGTTATAAAGAGTAGAAACTTTTCAATTGATTTATAGCTTTGCATTTTATATGCGTGCGCTGAAGTCGGTTAATAAATATTTGTGGAGGTATAGGTGGCTCTTGCTTACGGGCATTTTGTTTGTCGGTTTAGCCAATGTTTTTCAGGTATACGCCCCTAGGTATATTGGTGAAATGATAGACCTAGTTACCATAAATTTTGACGCAGTTGTCAAACAAAATGACACTACACTGGCAGACGAAGTTTACCGTGGGGTGCTCATTAGTGGCTTATTATTTCTCGGTTTTACCATTTTAAGGGGCATTTTCATGTTTTTTATGCGGCAAACTATCATAGTAATGAGCCGCAAGATTGAATACGACCAAAAAAACGACCTGTTTCGCCATTATGAGCAGCTGACACCGGCTTTTTTCAAAAAAAATAATACCGGCGACCTCATGAGCAGGGTAGCAGAGGATGTTGGAAGGGTAAGGCAATATGTTGGCCCAGCGCTGATGTATTTTATGAACCTGGTGTTTAACTTCCTGTTTGGGATATGGATGATGCTCAGTATTAACCCAACACTTACCCTATATGTGTTGTTGCCACTTCCGGTGTTGTCCCTTTCCATTTATTATGTAAACAGTATCATCAACAAACGCAGTGAGGCTATCCAGACGCAGTTATCCCATTTAACAAGTGTAGCCCAGGAGTCCTTTTCAGGCATCAGGGTAATTCAAGCCTATGCCAGAGAAAAAACTACTGCCTTATATTTTGAAAAAGAATGTGATGAGTATAAACAACTTTCGTTAGGATTAGCCAGGGTAGATGCGCTTTTTCAACCACTTATGGTGCTGTTAATCGGGTTGAGCGTTTTGTTAACCATTTTTGTGGGGGGATGGCAGGTAATGGAAGGCAAATTAAGCACGGGTGACCTCGCGGAATTTTTGTTTTATGTGAATATGATGACCTGGCCGGTTACTTCCCTGGGATGGGTTGTTTCTATTATACAACGAGCTGCAGCAAGTCAAAAACGAATTGATGAATTCCTCAATACGCAGCCTGATGTAGCTGCTACCGGGTTTCCTCATCATACCTTAAAAGGCGCTATTGTTTTTGACGATGTACATTTTACCTATCCGGATACTGGAGTGAAAGCCTTACAGGGTGTGAGTTTCAGCATTTTGCCGGGCGAAAAAATTGCCATAGTGGGCAAAACGGGAAGTGGCAAAACAACCATTGCTGATTTGATGTATCGATTATATGATGTTAGTTCCGGACAAATACGTATTGATGGTATTCCGATAGATGCTTTCAACCTGGTTGATTTGCGCAAAGGCATTTCGGCAGTGCCACAGGATGTGTTTTTGTTTTCGGATAGTATAAAAAACAATATTGCGTTTGGCAATGGGAAAACTGATATGGCCACTGTGCAACAATATGCGGCTTATGCATCAATCCATGATGAAATTACCCGGTTCAGAGAAGGGTATGATACGCTGGTAGGGGAAAGAGGAGTAACGCTTAGTGGGGGACAAAAACAACGTATTTCTATTGCCAGGGCATTTTTGAAAGATGCACCGGTTATTATTCTCGACGACTGTTTAAGCGCGGTGGATACTAATACTGAAAAAAGAATTATGTCAAATATGAGGGACTACCTCGATAACAAAACAGCCATTTTTATTACACACAGGATATTCTCACTTATCAGCTTTGATAAGATAATTGTGCTCGATAACCACACTGTTGCTGAATTTGGTACGCATGATGAATTGATGGAAAAACGTGGTTTATACTATCAAATGTTTGAATCTCAGCGACAAGAAACTGTTACTTCATGAAATAAAAAATATAAATATTAACATGTTTTTTTAAAATATTTATATATTTCGGAAAATTTGATAGAACCATCAAGTTAACATACTAAAAACTGAACACAGTGGAGCACGAAAACAGCAAGCGTAATGACAGTGTATTTTCAAGGAAAATACGGGCAGGAAGACGCAGAACTTATTTCTTTGATGTAAGAACTACAAGAGGTAACGATTATTACCTGACCATTACAGAAAGCAAAAAACGCTTTGACGGAAATGGATATGAGCGCCATAAGCTGTTTATTTATAAGGAAGATTTTAATAAGTTTTTGAGTGAATTGACAGAGGTAGTTGATCATATCAAGGGTTTAATGCCTGATTTCGACTTCGATGCATTTGCACACAAATACGATGAAAACGGTGGTGGCGAAGGCGGTTACGAAGGGCATAACGACAATTATGGGGACGACCACCATAATGATAACCACAACGATAACAATAACGATCAAGATATAACGTCAGCTGACGATCATAAAGAAGATAATACCGACACCACTTCAGGCAATGGTTCCTCCATACTTGATGATGATGATCTGAAGTTATGATAACACACAATTAAGCTTAAGGAGAGGTGAAAACTTCTCCTTTTTTTTATGTCCTTTACTCAGCTCATTGTTTTACAAAACGGCCAATTGATGAGCAATCACGGCCTTTCAGGGTAATATGGTAAATGCCGGCTGGTAGGTTTGCGACCAATATTGCCTTATCACTGACCTCGCCCGAGGCGGATAATTTGCCTTGTTGGTCGTAAATGGCATAACTACTATAACAATCGCTTTCCAACTGTATTATTGTGCCTACGGGATTTGGACTGATGTTTATCCAGGAAGTATTTTCTGCTGCCACCAACGATATGCTGTTATTACCTGCATCGCCGGCTGCAAACTTGTTAAACCAGATATTGAGATAACCACTTCGGGTGTCGCCCCAGGTTGCATAAATGGTGTCTTGCTCGAGGTTTACACACATAAAGTCGTTCCCATTTTCATATAACACACTATCAAAACCCGCTGCGGGACCTGAAACATTAAAATTGGGGGTAAAAGCTAGTGCATCTTTCCAAAGTATGGCGCCATAAATTTCGCTGGAGGTGGCAAAACCGGTATCCGGTGCATTTCTGCGGTCTCTCCAGGTTAAAATCAAATCGCCATCGTTGTCAAAATCGCCCCAAACCAAATCCTGTAAAACATCATTGGATATAGGGTCATCGTTAACCCTAATGGCTTCACTCCACGTCAAACCCTTGTTCCAGGTATCCCGATAAAATATGTCCATATCACCATGAGTGCTCAAAATATAGACAAACACCAAATGCTCAGCATTAACTGGGCTGGCTAACATGAGGTAGCCGATTTTAGCATTTTCGTTATTATTCGTAAAACCGCCACTGGCTTCAAAAACTTCCTGATAAGTGAAGGTGTTCGCGGCATCTTCTGAAGTAGCTAAAATAAATCTTGGCAGGAGGTTTTCGGCCGGATCCCAAGATGGGTAAACACAATAAAAAGTGCCATCTATTCCCACAGCCGGAGTTGCCATGGGAGCGGCAATGAAGTCGCCGATAGAACCGCCGGGGCCGTCAATGTACTGCCATGGGTTAAATGAAGCACCATTATTTGTGGAGGCTGTAATATAATTGCGGTTTGGAAACGGAATCCAAGGGGCAGGTTTTGTGGTGATGTAAATATTACCATCAGTTGATGTTCCCGATTTGTCGATAACCATCCACGGCCTGTCGACTGCTGCTTCACCCGGGTCAGAAAATACATCCATTACTTCTACCGGGTCGCCCCATGTATATCCGCCGTCGGTCGATTTTCGGACTATCGCTTTGCCGGACGTACCAAACGGATTGTAATCGATATAACTGAAAAAGAGGTTGCCTGCATTATCGTAACCCATCGATGGGTCTGCACAGGTATATCCGGGATTGATATGGGGTAGGGTAATGGGAGCACTCCAGGTAGCACCACCATCTTCACTAATCTTGAGTTTCATGGTAATAAGGCTAAGTCCATCGAACCCCATCCAGGCAATAACAATATGTGATGTATTGGATGAGTTAACTACCATAAATGGTTCACCATCAAATAGTTCTCCATTTGAAATATTGATACTCTGACTGTGTAACCCGGTTATAATCAAAACCAGATAAACAGTAAATAGGTGCTTAATCATACTTTTGTTTAGACCAGTCCGAACTTGAGAGGTTTAAACAATATTACGGTTTTTCAATCAGTATTTGTGTCCCTTTACCTCCAATTAACAACCCATCCTTAAAAATGGCTTCCATACTGTTGCGGAAAAAAATTGGCCTTCCGTCCTTATCATGCTCCTTGCTTATAGCATCAGAAAGTTTGTAATCACTCTTTATCATTGTTTCGAGCAATTCCAGAATACTGTTGGATGACGGCATAAATGTAGAAACTGGAGCGCCAACCAAATCGTGTTTGCTGTCAAAACCATACATGTGAGCCAACTCATCGTTGCAAATTGCCATATAAGCGTTGCTGTAAAATTGAGTTATTTGTTCGGCAATGGACTCATCCGGTGAGATTGGTGAGCGCATTAAAAATACCCATGCTCCTTCGCCGGGAGCAATTTCTCCCGGTTGGAAATAGTGTGTAAGTTCCATAAACTGTCGTGTTGGTGTTGTCTGGAAATCAATTAGTTACAATCAATTTCAAAGTGAAAGTTACTCATTTTTTTGTTAAGCACAGCATGACTTACCTTCTTTTTGTAACTGATTTTACTTTCAAAAAGTTACAATTTATATCAATTTACAATACAATAAATTTGATATAAACAATTGATTTACAATAAAATACAATATTTAACTAATGTAGTGAAGTAGTTAACGGTTAAACCTTATACTTTTTCCATTTACCACTTTTAAGGTATTTCCAACATAACCATGCAAGTACCAGCCAGTAGACGAATTCGCTGGTCCAGGCTACCGCGAGGCTAACATTCAGTACTTCAATAATGATGACAACGTAAACCATATAAACCACTAATGTGATCAATTCTAATAATAAGGAATATCTGGTAGCACCGGTTCCTGTAACAGCGCGGAATAATACACTTGAAACTGCCATCATCATCAAACATATGCCCACTATTCGGACAGGGTTAATAGACAGGGCCACGATAGCTTCGTCGTTAGTAAATATGCGGATAAACACCTGAGGCCAAATCATGATGAAGGCAAAAAATATCAGTGAAAACCCTAGAGCTACAATTATAACGCGCTTTAATAGCACAAAAATCTCAGAATGCCTGTTTTGTCCCAGAAGATTACTCACCAGACTGTTTGTTGCGTTGGCAATTCCCCAGGTGGTTACGCCTAACACCATATATACTTCTTTAGCCACATTGGAAGCCGCTAAAGATGCCGGTCCCATTTTACTGACCATCATAAAGAAAATGACCCAGGTGCCTGTAGATAGCAAATGTTGCAAAACAACGGGACCACTGATAACGAGTCCGCTTTTCACTAAATCCCATTCAAACTTGTGGAATTTGAACAAGCCGAACTGATGCCGATATTTGGAAAACAGTAAATAGAAGAAGTTCAAACCACAAGCGGCCGTTGATGATATGAGCGATGCCAATCCCGCCCCGGCAATACCCATTTCAGGAAAACCCATCTCCCCGAAAACAAGGTTATAATTAAAAAACACATTGACAATCAGCATCAAAATAGCGCTCCAGGTAATAATGGCATTGTTGCCAATACTGGTATAAAACCCTAAAATGGTGAAAGCAAATACAGCGAAAAATATCTCGAAGTTCCGGTATTGAAGATAGTCCATCACCGCTGCAAACACCTCAGGGCTAAACCTGGGTTTTAAAATTGCCGGGGTAACATACTCCAAAAAGGCATACAACAAGAAGGCAACACCCATTAAAAAAATCAGGTTGGCATTAAATATACGTCCTATGGATTCGGGGTTATTTTCACCTGCCCGCCGAGCTATAATTATTTGAAAACCAACGGATAAGCCGTATGGAATCATGGTCAATGTGATGTAGATTAACGCAGCCACACCTGATGCTGCCAGCTCCGTTTCACCAACTCTTCCCATAAATGCTACACCAATCAGGCTGATCAGGTTGTTGAACAAACTACTAATCATCAGCGGTGTGCTGAGCCTGATAATTTCTCTGTATGTGATATTGGTTTGCAAGGCTGCTTAAGCGGAATTGTCGGATTGAAGCGTAAAGATGTAAAAGAGTTTGATAAGAATGTAACCCTACAGGTTAACAAAAGTTGAATATATCTGAAAAATTATACACTATACTCCAACATTCTTTCGCTTTACATCCATCCGTTTTTCAGTATATCCTTCGCATGGTAGGTGATGATGATATCGGCTCCGGCTCTAACAAAGGCCATCATATTTTCCATCACAATTCGTTGTTCATCTATCCATCCCTTTTGGGCAGCGGCTTTCACCATACTGTATTCACCTGAAACATTGTAACAGGCTAATGGTAACAAGGTATGTTCCTTTACAGACTTAATAATATCCAAATAAGCTAAGGCCGGTTTTACCATCAGCATGTCGGCGCCCTCATCTACATCTAATAAAGCTTCTTTGAGCGCTTCACGACCATTCCTGAAGTCCATTTGGTATGTTTTTCTGTCCCCAAACGATGGAGCGCTATCGGCAGCTTCACGAAATGGGCCGTAATAACCGGAAGCAAATTTCACCGAATAACTCATGATGGCCGTATTGCTATATCCGTTTTCATCTAAAATCTGGCGAATTGCACCAACCCTGCCGTCCATCATATCACTTGGAGCCACAACATCCGCACCTGCTTCAGCATGCATCAATGCCATTTTAGCCAGGGATTCCAAAGTATCATCGTTCGCAACCTCGTGTCCGTGTAAAATGCCACAATGTCCGTGACTGGTATAAGCGCACATACACACATCGGTGATAATCATAATGCTGTTACCAAAATCGGCTCTCAGCGCCCTTACAGCTGTTGCAACGGCATTGGCATGGTCGAAGCAGGAAGAACCCACTTCATCTTTTGTTTCACCTACACCAAATATCAAAAATCGGGATATCCCTAATGCTAAACACTCTCTTACTTCTTCACATAACGTGTCCGGCGAAAAATGATAAATGCCGGGCATGGCACCAATTTCATGTTTAATAGCATTGCCTTTCATCACAAACACCGGATAAACAAACATTTCTTTACTTAAACGGGTTTCGGCTACCATTTCTCGCATCAATCCACTGTTGCGCAATCTTCTCGGGCGTATTTGCATTGCTGATTATTTTTGCTGTAAAGTTACTACCACAAACGGGGAAAATTAATTCCGTTAAAAAAAACAAGTATTTTTACTGCGAATATGCTGCATTTTATAGATAAAGATTTTAATAAGGATTTTACCAGGCATTATTCTTTGTTGTTTCAACTCGAAGAACAGCAGTATGCTTATGCGGTTTATGAAAAACGAACAGGGAAACTGCAGGTGTTAAAAAGTATACAATTGAATAGTGCAAGTTCCGGCGATATATTAACCAAACTCAAAAATTCGGTAACGGCAGATGATATTTTGCAGGCGCCTTATCACGAAGTTAAAGTCGGATTAGTTGCGGCACCTTTCAGTTTTGTCCCTCGAGTATTGTTTGAAGAAGAAAAAGCAGCTGCCTACCTGAGTATTACTGCTGAAATGTCGCAAGCCGATGTTGTGCATACGAACAATGTTAAAGGGGTTTTCGCCAAAAATATCTTTTCGGTGGAACAGGGTTTGTATCAATATTTACAAGAAGTTTTTGAAAGGCCTAAGCTGTTTCACTGCGTTTCAGGATTAATTGAAACTGCCATCAGGGTAAAAGATAATTTTGCCGACCAGCAAATTGTGCTTGACATCAAACCAGGCATTATCCATATTGCCTATTTCGAAAAACGTGATTTTAAGTTTATCAATCAGTATCGCTACGTAAACAAAGAGGACTTTTTATATTACGTATTGTTGGTTGCAGACCAATTTATGGTTGACCGCAGTACCTGTGATTTAAAATTATCCGGCGAAATTGTCCCAGATTCAATGTTGTTTGGTGAGCTATGGAAGTTTTTCAAAAACATATCCTTCTTACAAATGGGAGAAACCATTGCTACACCTGATGAGTTGAAAGAAAAACCATTGTACATTCACAATACCTTATTGAGTTTAGACTTATGCGAATAAATGCAGGGAAATTTAAGGGGCGCAGATTTAATCCTCCAACCAATTTGCCTGCACGCCCGACAACAGACTTCGCAAAGGAAGGTTTGTTTAATATATTGACCAACAACTTCGACTTCGAAATGGTGAGTTTCCTCGATTTGTTTTCCGGAACCGGAAGTCTGAGCTACGAAATGGTTTCACGAGGCTGTGAGGACATTGTTTGTGTTGAACTGGACAAGCGCAGTATCGATTTCATCCGAAAAACAGCGGCTGAAATTAACGGCAATATCAATGTAATGAAGATGGATGTTTTTGAGTATATCAGAACAACCAAAAAGAAATTTGATATCATTTTTGCAGGACCACCTTATCCTTTGGAAAATATTCCGGCTTTACCTGAAGAAATTTTTGAGATGCAACTCCTCCAGCCAAATGGTTGGTTTGTTTTGGAAACGAATCAAAAATACAAGTTCGATGACCATCCGCATTTTATCAGAATGCGGAATTATGGTACTACGCATTTTCATATTTTTGGAGCGGAACCTACAAGTAAATAAATAGTAACTTTACCTTATGACACGAATTGCAGTTTTCCCGGGATCATTCGACCCTGTTACTTTGGGTCACATCGATATTATTGAACGGGCTATCCCATTATTCGATAAAATTATCATCGCCATCGGCAAAAACAGTCAAAAACAAGGCTATTTCACCCTTGAACAGCGTTTAAACTGGATACAGGAATTGTATGTGCATGAGCAAAAAATCACAGTGGATTTTTATGAGGGATTAACAGTAAATTATTGTGTTGAAAAAAATGCCGGATTCGTCATCAGAGGTTTACGCAGTGCTGCTGATTATGAATATGAAAAGGTAATAGCTCAAACAAACAAGACCTTAAATCACCAAATTGAAACCATATTTATCCTTAGTAATCCAGAGTTCAGTCATGTAAGTTCAACCATTGTCAAAGAGGTGTTACGCAATGGTGGTGATATTAGTAAAATGGTTCCTTTGATTGTTACCCGTGGTGCATAGTATTGATACCACTGGTTATAATATCGCGAATATTCGCATACGCACGATTTAGTTTTTGGTCAACCTCAGCAGCCGGAATCCAGGTTGCTACTTCAATATCTTCTTCCTGTTGAGGAATTGGTTGCGCATTATCGCTGCACATCATCAAATACCAATGTGTTACCTTAAGTACTTTAGTAGAATTCTCAAGGCGATAGGTATGATATGTTTTTCTGAGTTTTTTTACGATAGACAATTTTTGCAATCCGGTTTCTTCCCTTACTTCGCGCAAAGCCGCTGCTTTCTTTTTTTCACCTAAATCAATTTTGCCTTTGGGGAGATCCCACATTGCACGGCGAAAAATCATGAGCACTTCGTCTTTATTATTAAAAACTAATCCACCTGCGGCGCGAATTGTTTTATAATCGGCGAATAATGATTTTTTTACAGCTTTGATTCCATGGCCGTAGATAGTTAAACTTTTAATACCGGCATTGTTTTCAATTAAATAAAATGCCTTGTCAATGTCCTTCTTTTGGTCAGATGTAAATACCGGATTTGCTGCGTCGCCGGTATTAATTGTTGCAGGTAATCCACCTTCAATGATATAAACCGGTGTCTCGTTGATGAAAATTTTATAGCTTTGGGCCATGCTCTTTAATTCTAGTGACGCAACTCTTTTCGCTGAAAAATTATTAACTATCGGTGCCATTAAACTGCGCCCGAATGAACCATTTACCTGGGCTAGTGGCTGGCGATCGCCGATTTATTGCGATAATCGGTTAACCTTGTCCTACCCGGAAATAAGAACCTGGCTCAAAAATACGCTAGCTGCGGGGATAAGTCAAACCTTTCCTAATGTGGAAATCATTGCCGGAGTGGCAACTGCCGGAATTCCGCATGGTGCACTGGTTGCAGAAGCACTCAATCTGCCTTTTATTTATGTGCGTTCTGAGGCTAAAAAACACGGACTAAGCAACCAAATTGAAGGAAAATTGCCGGAAGGAGCTAAAGTGATGGTTATTGAGGACCTTGTGTCCACCGGTGGAAGTAGTTTAACTGCGGTGAATGCCTTACGCAATGCAGGTGCTCAGGTGGAAGGTATGGCTGCGTTGTTTACCTATGCATTTGATGCTGCAGATGAAGCTTTTAAAAATGCGGATTGCCTTTTATATACTTTGTCCGATTATCCGTCTTTAATTCAATATGCTCTCGCAAATAATATTATTCCTAAAGAAACAGAATCGCTTTTAGGTGAATGGCGCAAAAACCCGGGCGCATGGATGCAATAACATTTGCCATAGTGCTGGGTGCCACTGCAGGGTTTTTAGGAGGATTATTAAATACCTTATTATGGCGATATATTTTAAAGCATACCCATTTTGCAGGTATACAACTGCATGAAGGTTTTTCTGAAATGATTCAATCAGCTTTACATGCTGATAACAATACAAATAAACTGGATGGTTTTGCAGCATTGGAAAAAAATATCCTAATGTTATTTGATGATTTTATGGTAAATAAACTGACAGTTAAAATGCCGGTGCTCAGCATGTTTATTGATGATAAATTAATCGAAGAAATACGAGTTGTATTTCGGGATGAAATGTCCGCCAACTTACCGCAATTGTTACAAAATACGTCAACATCCAAAACGGCTTCAAACATGATGGACAATATGTCGAACCACATACTCCAGCACATTTCAGCAAGGTTCAAACGTTTTGCTTATCTGTTTATTGCCGTTACCACCTTTGTCGGCGCTATCACCGGTTTAATTATCTTTTCTTTTGTGCAATAATTAAGGTTATTTGAAGTAACACTCAATAGATTTTCAGTAATTTCGTTTATTAGTGATGAACGCCCTGAAAATACTTTTTACCGGTATTGGTTGTATTACAACTATTGTTGTTTCAGCTCAAATTTCTGTTGCTGTTTATTTTAATAGCGGTAGCGCAAATAATGGTATCAACCTGCAACACACACTTGATTCTACCATAACCTTTTTGCATACTCAGCAAATTGACCATATTGATTTACATGCTTATTGCGATACTGACGGTGATAGTACTTTCAATATGCGATTGTCGGAAAAAAGGAATGCTTTTGTTAAAAAAGTATTACAAAATTCCGGAATTCAGGATTCAATTTTTTCGGACATAAATGCCTTTGGCGAAAATAATGCTACACAGGAAAATAATGATGAGATAGCCAAACAACAAAATAGGAGGGTGGAAATTATTATTCACCCGGCAGCAAATAATCCAAACATTGCTGCAGATAATTTAAATTCTATTACGGCAATGGCTACTGCAATTTTGAATGCTGAAATCGGACAAAAAGTAGTAATTCCCAATTTAGAATTTTTTTCCGGCAGGCATACACTTATGCCTGAAAGTCAGCCCGTACTGCAGGAATTAGTAAAAGTGTTGCAAGAAAATCCTAACCTGTATATTTCATTAATAGGTCATATATGTTGTATGACAGAAATGCAAAAACAAATGGGTGCATATCGCGATGGATTCGATGCTGATGATGGTACCAACCACCTTTCATTAAACAGAGCCATAGTTGTAAAAACCTATCTCACCGATTTTGGAATTGCCTCAGAACGTATTTTGGTAAAAGGTAAAGGTGGCGCCGAAAAATTAATTGACCCCGAAATTACCGAAGCGGACAAAAAACGAAACAGAAGAGTAGAAGTAATGATAATTGCTAAATAAAAATTTAGTTTTTAATAAAACTACTCATCGCTGTTTTAATACCATTTGTTGCCACTACCATATAATTCCCGGAAGATAAATTTGTAATGGGTAAACTGATTTGCTCTCCAAAAACCTGCTCCATATTAGCTACAATATTGCCTGTCATATCGTAAATTTTAATTGAAGAAGGCAATCCTGTTTGGCTTATTAATAAATCAACAGTAATTGATGTTGATGCAGGATTTGGAAAAATGGTCAATCCACCATCTACAAAATGCTGAGTATTAATTCCGGTAGTAACCTGAATGGTAGTGGTATAAATATCTGCACCACAATCGTTGGTAACCACCAGTGTTACAACATAGCTACCATCAGTTGGATACGTGTGATCAGGATTTTCAATTGTTGAAATAGTGCCATCACCAAAATCCCAAAGCCATGTAACTGCATCAGTCGCGAGGCTGGTAAATACAGCAATTAAACCTTCTCCTGTTATTACATCAAAGTCAGCAGTAGGTAATGGAGTAATTGACAAGGTAATGGTATCGCTGTTGGCACATCCTGCGGCGCTTACAACATCTACATAATACGTTCCTGATGTGCTAATAAATAATGTTTGTGTGGTATCACCTGTATTCCATAAATAATCGGCCCCGGTATTTTCTGCATTAAGGTATGCGCCTTCACATATGCCACCATCTCCCCCTAAATCAATAACGGGGTTGGGATAAATGGTTATTACTGCAGAATCGCTTACATAACAAGATTCATTCGCATAATAAGTTACTGAATAAGTACCACTGCTGGTTACGTCAATACTTTGAGCATCCGAGCCGGTACTCCAAACATAAAACGCTGCTCCTTCACCGGCATCTAAATTTATGGTGGCACCAACACATGCACTTGAATCTGCAATACTAACTTCAGGTGCGGCAATAAATGTAATGGTATCTGTAACAACTGCATCACAAGGTGTATAATAATATCTCCAGCTTTCAGTGGTAATAGTAAATACATCCTTATTATAATCTTCCTCACCAACATAAGCCACTGTGCCATTTAAATTTTCTATACCTTGAGTTACAACTCCTCCGTCACTTTCAATTAAGGTATTTACAATATCGATGATATTCCCGTTTTCATATAAAATAATTTGGCCTGAAATTGTAGCATCACTTAAATAATGAAATACATTCTTATAACTAACAATAAATTTTCTTTCAGGAGCAACACCTTGCAGCTCATAAGAAATTGTTCCACCAGCAGTTGGGTCTAAATCACTCCATGCAAGGGCAATTATATTGTCCGGATTACTCGTATTTGGTATATGCTGCACATCATACGAAGTTGAGCCCGCACCAAAACCTATAAATCCATTTGAGGAAATAAAAATCTCTGAATAGGTTTCGTCAAAATATTCGAAATTAAAACCTAAGGGTATTCCGGATTCGAAATCTTCATCTCCCAGTGCTAATATGGTAGGAGATGTCATGGGTGTTAAGAAATAAGGAATTTCAAAAACAGCATATTTGTCTGTTGCAGTATACGCGTATTCAACAATAGTAGAACCACCAATGCCACCAACAATTGCTGGGTCCAATTCGCCGGTGGTTGGATTAATTATACCTTCACCGGACCAAACGCCACCATCCGGAACACCTGTCGGTAAAACAGTTGCGCCGAAATAACAAAGATTTTCAGGGAAGCCGGTCGTTAAAACAGTGTAATCATTCAATAAATAAATAGTGGCAGTATCATTACCATTATAAGCATCATCCACCCAATTTGTCCAAACTTTTATGATATGTATACCATCTGCGGATAAATCGGCAGTTGTTGCAAATGAATAAGGTAAAGTTTCATCAATATGTAATAATGCCGGAAATAATTCAACAACCGGTGAGCCACCATCAATTGAATAAGCCACTTCAAAATCGCTTGCACTTTCAGTACCAAAATTTTCTACTGCAATGGTAATGGTTTCATTTGTGGTAAATTCACAATTGTTAGCTAAATCCAAAATACTGATAGCGCCAATATCATTCGAAACACCTAAAATATTTATGGTATAGTCTTCTGCTTCACCATAAGTTTCGCCACTACATGCATCAAAATCAATAGCATTATATGAACATCGAACACGCATTCTGGTAGGCCCGATGGCGGCGTCTAAAGGCACTGTAAATGGCATTATTGTTTCAAATTCCTCTTCCAATATAAAAGGCTCAAATATCTGCTCATCATCAGCGAATATTTCATCCTGATTGTAATCGATCCAAATTCGGTAACCTTCTGTGTAATCCGGTGTATTGGCTATATGTACATCGTATGAAATACCGATAAATAAATCCGTAGTTAAATCCGTGAAATCACTGTATCCCGATCCATCACCGGGGCCGCTATCCAGGTTGCTAATAGTGTTTATTTCAACACCATTGATATAATCATCATCAGTGGTCCCAACGGTATAATCAGGAATACAATATTGGGCTTGGGCAACAGATAGCGTTAACCCAAATAGGAGGGGCAGGGTAATTAATCGCAAAGGAAAAAATTTATAACAGCATTATCTATTTTGGGTATTCACATACATCAACATCTTAGGAGCACGGGAACTTAAATATTCATTCCACTTGATTAAATCCCATTTTTCACCTGCTACTTCTTCAGTGGAATGAAGTGAAAGTGTAATTTGTTTTGTTGAAAAATTACCAGTTAACGTCATATGATTTTCACTAAAACTTTGACAAAATCCACTTAATAATGCTTCACTACTAAAAGGAATTGCAGAGATATCTATAAGGTAGATATCTGAAAGCGGCACATTGGTTGGAAGGGTAATTACCATTTTTTCATTCATGGTCGCAATGGTTGCTTTATCTGGTCCAACCGCCTTAACTGCCAAAGTACATACGAATAAAAAGAGGATTGAAGTAGCTAATTTTTTCATTTGTAATCGTTTATTTGTGTTAAAGATAGAAAAATCTGTCAGTAAAAAGTATACAAAAAACCCGATTTCGTGACAAATCACAATTGATAAGCCTTCAGGCTGGACCACAATGTAGCAGTTGGAATGAATATACCAGATCCTTCGGCGAGCAAATCACCCTTTTCATTAAACAAACGGCTTGTAGATTTAATGTACTTACCTGCCGATTCGTTTGCTAATCCTTTTGCCGTAATAATTCCGGCATGAACAGGTTTTAAGAATTTTAAGGAATATGAACCCGTCACAAGAAAGGTGGACGTGTGTTTAGAAGCAGCAGCAAAATATGCGGCATCATCTAATAGCTTGAAATACGAAGCGCCATGTAATGCATTTGCACCATGAAAATGGCTTGAGTCTACCGGCCAGGAAATACAGGCTTCATTATCAGAAACTTGTATACTTATACCGGTATACAATTGCTGAATGTTTGCCCGTAAAAACAAATTTTCCAGTTTTTTCCAATGCACGGTTTCCATCTTTATAATTTAATAAAAGTTCCGGTAACCAAATTTTGATTTGTAGCAACAGTTACAAAGTACATACCCGGTAAAAATGTTCCCGGCAATGTTATACTGATATGGCTGTCGTTATTGTTGAGATGTAACAATTTTTCACCCGCTATATTGTAAATAGTTACTGTACTGTTTGCACCTGAAAAGTTATTTAAGGTGATATGGATTTGGTCGCTGGTTGGGTTCGGAATTAACAATAAAGTTGGATTTTCAGATGATACAATTGGCGTGAATTTATCCTGCTCAAAAATTTGAAAACCACCTCTTACATTTCCGGTAATAAATTCCATATTGCCATCATTATTAATGTCAGCACCATTTAATGCAACAAAATATCCTGCATCATATTGGTAAAAGTTGTCGGTTGTTTCAAAAAATTCGCCCAATAATGCTTCTTCAATTTCATTATATTGATGAACATTGCCACTTTGAGAACCACATAATAAATACAATGAATCATTTTCGTTGCGATACATAAACGGTGCGCTGTATCCCGTAACTGCCATTTCTGCCCTTACATCAACACCTCCCCAAAGCTCACTTTCTAATGTAAAAATCGGCTCGGAAACTGTTCCGGTATTATGGTAATAATTTAAATTGCCATTAGCTTCTCCAACTACTAAATCTAACTTACCATCTTGTTCAATGTCAATTAAACATGGCGTGGCATTGCTGCCCACATCAATGGTTTGATACAGCACTTGCGGAGTTGCCATAACCGCATTGCCAATTCCGCCGGATAAATTTTCAAGAAAAATAATATTGCCATCAAAATTACCAACCAATAAATCATCATCACCATCGTTATCTATATCACCACTCGCAGGTGCTAAATGCGATTGTGCATATGCATTTAATCCACCAAAATCTTTACTCACCAACTCAAATTTTGGTAATGTGGTTGTGCCTGTATTTTTATAAAGCCACAATCCATATTTAAATGTTGCCGATTTGCCAAACGTAGTGCTCACGCCTGCAACTATATCGGGTAAATTATCATTGTTATAATTAAAAAAGATAGGTTTTGAGTAACTACCAATATCAATCATTTCACTGATTAAAAAAGTATCGGTTTGAAATTGTAAGTCGAAAGTATCGTTGGTATTAAAATTTTCGTATAACCATATGTGTTCTGTATTTAATCCAAGCTGGTGGTCGTTGGTTGTTACAATTAAATCGTCATCGTTATCGTTGTCATAATCCACAAAATAACCTGCGGGAAAAACAGGCATATCGTATTCCTTTCCGTTAGATTGCCACAAACTATCTTTTTTATCCATTTCTGCAGAACTTACTGAGCCTCCATTTCTATAAT
>DAORKJ010000046.1:20796-27852 GCA_035439505.1 Chitinophagales bacterium | reverse complement strand
GTATCGGAAGATAAACAAATCATGTCGCGGCATATTTCCATTACTACACCACTGCTATATAATGTGGTAACTGTTTCACCTGCGTCTTCAAATTTTATTATTTCTCCTGAAAATCCACACGAATAACCACTATTGGCATCAATTAAAGTTATGGCAGTCCATAATGCATTATCGCCGGCAAATGGAAGGGTATCCCAAGAAGCACCGCCATCTGTTGTGCGAAAAAAATTGGCATTCCTGTTACTCGTATAGCCAATGTTTTCATTAAAAAAGGTAATATCATTTGCATAATTATTACCTAATCCTGTATTGAGCACTGTATCCCAACTTAAACCGGCATCGGTTGTTTTGTAAATGATGCCGATATAATCACCTAATGCAAAATCAAAATATTGGCCTGTGCAAAAACCGGTTGAAGCGTTGGTAAAAGTGATGGCTTTTACATTATTCGTATCGGGAAAAACCATTTGTGTCCATTGCGAATAAACGTTCAAACAACAACACAAAAACAAGACACTTGTAGTGAGTAAAGATTTAATGCTCATGTTTTCATTTAATAAGGAGCAATAAAGGTATTTTAAATTATTGTAAACAAAAATGGTTTGCGGATAACAAAACCATTTGTCAGGTGGAGTAAAACCGGCCATATTATATCCAAACGGCAAAGCAACCTCAGCGCACTTTTCACTATCTACCCAACAGTTATATATCTAAAAAAGGGTAAATCATGGTTTTTTCATAGTTTTTATGGAACTTTGCACCCGATTTGAGGAGATAATCTTTAAAGTAACCCTTTAACCTAAGCACGAAATGATTATAAGAAGTAAAGCACCTTTGCGTATAGGACTGGCAGGCGGCGGAACAGATGTGAGCCCCTACAGCGATATATACGGTGGCTGTATCCTGAATGCGACGATTAATAAGTATGCCTACGCTACCATTATTCCCCGCAGAGACAATAAAATTATTTTACGCGCAATGGACCGCAATGAGTCTATTGAGCTGGAATCTGAATCAAAACTGGCTATCGACGGCAAACTCGACCTCTTAAAAGGCGTGTATAACCGCGTAGTAAAGGACTTTAACCATAATGCTCCGCTTTCGTTTGAGTTAAATACTTATGTAGATGCGCCTCCGGGCTCGGGCTTAGGCTCTTCTTCTACCTTGGTGGTGGCCATTGTTGGGGCCTTCACCGAATGGCTGGGTTTACCACTTGGCGAATACGATATTGCCCATTTGGCATACGATATCGAACGCAAAGATTTGGCTATGGCCGGCGGAAAGCAGGACCAATATGCAGCAACATTTGGTGGCTGGAATTTTATGGAGTTTTATAAAGACGATAAGGTTATTGTTAACCCGCTCCGCATTCGCCCTGAATATTTACAAGAACTTTCTTTTAATATCGTAATGTATTACACCGGCACTTCCCGCTTGTCGTCTACTATTATCGAAGCACAATCGTCGAATGTGACCAAAAAATCGGATAAGTCGATTGAGGCCATGCATAATTTGAAAGAACAGGCCTATATGATGAAAGAAGCCATTTTAAAAGGC
This sequence comes from Chitinophagales bacterium, assembly GCA_035439505.1. GTDB lineage: Bacteria > Bacteroidota > Bacteroidia > Chitinophagales > BACL12 > UBA7236. The sequence goes on along the minus strand of DAORKJ010000046.1, from coordinate 26,295 downwards.
GAATTGAGCAGAATAGGGGATATATTGGATTTCGGCTGGAAAAACAAAAAAGCAACGGCAAGTGGTGTTACCAGCGATGTAATTGATACTATTTACGAAAGTGCAATGAAAGCAGGGGCAACAGGTGGTAAAATTTCCGGCGCCGGTGGTGGTGGATTTATGACATTTTATTGTCCGGGCAATACAAGATATAAAGTAATTGAAGTGCTCAACACATTTGGTGGTGAAGTACATAATTTAGAATTCTCAAAATACGGATTAACATCATGGGTAGCAAAATAGAACAAATAAAAGGCGTAATCGCCGAAAGTATCAGGGTGAAAAATGAAATATTGAATAACCCTGAAATGATTGCTAAATGCGAAGAAATTGCAATGAAAATTGCAGATGCATTTCGTCAGGATAAAAAAGTATTATTCTGTGGTAACGGTGGAAGTGCTGCCGATGCGCAACATTTAGCAGCCGAATTTTCAGGTCGTTTTTATTTCGATCGCCCACCACTGGATGCAGAAGCATTACATGTGAATTCATCCTATGTAACTGCAGTTGGTAACGATTATGGTTACGACCAGGTTTTTTCACGTGTATTAAAAGCGAAAGGTCGCCAGGGTGATTTTATTTTTGGTATTTCTACTTCAGGAAATTCTGAAAATATTTTAAAAGCATTTGAAGTTGCTCGTGAACGCGGTATGATTATCGTTGCCATGACAGGTGCTTCGGGTGGTAAAATGAAAGACAACTGCGATTATTTAATCAACGTGCCTTCAAGCGATACACCTCGTATTCAGGAAAGTCATATTATGCTCGGCCATATCATCTGCGAATTAGTAGAAGCCGAATTATTTGAACGTCCATGATTCGTGAAGCGATAGTATTAGCCGGTGGATTCGGAACACGTTTGCAAACCGTTGTAAAAGAGGTTCCTAAACCAATGGCTCCCGTTGCCGGTAAACCGTTTTTGCAATATATTCTCGACTACCTTATTGCACACAAGGTAGCTCATGTAGTGCTAGCTGTGGGCTATTTGCGCGAAACAATTATCGATTATTTTGGCGATAATTATCAATCGCTTTCCATAACTTATGCCGTTGAAGAAAATCCACTTGGAACAGGTGGCGGAATTTTAAATGCCTGCAATCAAATTAAAGGCGATAATGTTTTTGTGATTAATGGCGACACTTTTTTTGATGTTGATTTAGTTGAACTTTCTGCATTCCATGAAACGAATAATGCATTACTCACTGTTGCATTAAAAAAAATGGAAAAATTCGACCGTTATGGTACTGTAGAAACAGATAATGAAGGGAGAATAATTGGATTTCTGGAAAAAAAATATCTCGACGAAGGATTGATTAATGGCGGTATTTATTGCCTGAATAAACATATTTTTCATCCGGAATTACCAGCGGCTTTTTCGTTCGAAAAAGAAATTCTTGAAAAAGAAATTGTCAATAGAAAAATTTACGGTCTTCGTTCAGAAGGATATTTTATTGACATAGGCATTCCCGAAGATTACGCACGTGCTCAGGACGATTTTAAAGGTAAATAATTATTGGTCATGGAAAATAATTTACCGCAAATAGATACTTCATGGACTTTATTTCTCGACCGGGATGGCGTGCTCAATAAAAAAATTGACGATGATTATGTCCGCAATTGGCAACAATTTGAATTTTTGCCGGGTGTAAAATCTGCACTTGCCATTTGTGCGGAAAAATTTGGCAGAATTGTAATTGTCACCAATCAGCGCGGTGTTGGCAGAGGATTGATGACCGAAACCGACTTGCATGAAATACACATGCAGTTAATGGATGAGGTGGAAGCAGCCGGGGGGCGTATAGATGCCATTTTTTATTGCCCTGATATTACCGATGAAGGCTCCACACATCGCAAACCACAGCCGGGTATGGGTTATGATGCGCAACATCTGTTCCCTGAAATCGACTTTGCCAAATCAATTATTGTAGGTGATTCGGGCAGCGATATGGCCTTTGGTAAAAACCTCCACATGTTCACCGTTTTGATTGCCCAAAATCCTAAACCAAATGCCGATTTGGTATTGCCTTCGCTGATGCGCTTTGCAGAGCTGCTCTGACCGCCATTTTGGCCACTCTTTTAGCCGTTTTCAGACTAATTGTGCATTAAATAAATATCATTTTTTTTAACCTGAGTTAACTCTTTCATAGGATATTGGCTAAATTTGCCATCTATTCGTAAAAAACACAACATTTTTTTGTCATTTCACAAGCAACCTGTTAAGGGTTGTTAACGTCTGACAATCGATTGGCATTTGAAGCATCATGGTAAGAAGATATTCCCAATTTCTCGAACTTGTTTACTTCCTGGTAGACATTCTGCTGCTGAACATTTCGTTCCTGCTGGCCATGCTGATTAGTTTCGACAGGATTTCAAAAGTTACTAGCGACCGTAAATTTGCCATGTTATTAGTGGCCGTAAACCTGATTTGGTTTTTGGTGACCAGTGTTTTCAACTACTATAAAACCGAACGCGAGCGGCGCACAGGATACGAACATCTGGTATTCCGTTTTATCAAAGTATTGGCATTTCAGGCCCTGCTCACATTCACGTATTTGTTTTTAATCAAAGGGTATCAGTTTTCACGTTCACAACTGGCTTATACCTATATTTTCTTTACCGTAATTGATTTGGCATGGAGAATAGGGTTTGAAACCTATCTCAAACGTTACAGAGCAAGAGGTGGTAATTATCGCCGTATTGTTGTGGTTGGTACTACCAATGCGAGTTTGCAGTTTGTGAAAGAAATTCAGGAACACAACGAATTTGGTTATCGGTTTATGGGTTATTTCGACGACCCGGAAACTTCTATGGCAGAGGTTACTGGTTCATTACATCAGGTAAAAGCCTTTTGTATTGAAAACAATATCGATGAAATTTATTTCGCCCTTCAGCCTTCCGACATGATTAATTATGTGGACGACCTGATGGAATTTAGCAATGATAAATTAATACGATTCAGAATTGTTCCTGAGTTCAGCAACTATATCAGCAAACAATTTAAAAAAGTAAATATCGAATACTACGGCAATACCCCCATTTTGAGTATTCGCCCTGAACCTTTAGATAATATTTATAACCGCCTGCAAAAACGTTTATTTGATATCATTTTTGCGTTGCTGTTTTTTATTATAATTGGTTGGTGGTTATTCCCAATAATCGCATTATTCGTAAAGTTATCCTCACCCGGACCGGTATTTTTTGTGCAGAAGAGAAGTGGGGAAGGCAATGAAGAGTTTTGGTGTTACAAGTTTCGTTCAATGAAAGTAAATGCGGAAGCTGATACCAAACAGGCTACAGTTGGCGATGCGCGTATTACCAGAGTAGGGTCATTCTTGCGTAAATCAAATCTCGATGAGTTACCACAATTTATCAATGTGCTGTTGGGCGACATGAGTGTTGTTGGTCCTCGTCCACATATGTTGAAACATACAGAAGAATATTCAAAAATCGTGAATAACTTTATGGTGCGCCATTTTGTGAAACCGGGTATTACAGGTGCGGCTCAGGCAAATGGATACAGAGGTGATACTACCGACCCCGTTATGATGGAAAAACGGGTGCAGTACGACCTTTGGTATCTTGAAAACTGGAGCTTCTGGCTGGATATAAAAATCGTGTTTCTCACAGTCTGGAGTATGATTAAAGGAAATGAAAATGCGGTTTAAACTACTAATGCTTCTCTGCTGCGGCGCACTCGCTGTTTCGGCACAACAAAATTATTTACCTCTTAACAGAAACATTTACAACTGGTACGAACCGGCTTTAAATAAGCCCGGAACCGGTTTCCATACGGCAATTCGGCCTTATCGTATCAGCGATATGGATACAGTTGTTACGTACGACGATGTTTTTCATCTTAAAAAAGTAAGTGGTGATGGTTTTTTTTCCAAACTCTGGAACTGGACTGCCTATGATACCATTTTGGGTGTACACAAAACAGAATTCCATTTGCGTATAGACCCAATTGTGAATTTTGGCGGTGGATTAAATTTGGAAAACGGGGGCCAAGGTGTTTGGAATAATACCAGAGGTATAGGTTTTTCCGGTGATATTGGCGAAAAAAGAAATGTAAGTTTTAATATTACCCTGCGCGAAAATCAAGGTAAATATCCCGATTATGTTACGGCTTTTGTAAAAGAATATAATGTTGTTCCTGGCCAGGGAAAGGTGCGAAATTTTAAAGGAAATGCGTACGATTTTGCCAATTCAAGTGGTTATGTTTCTTACAATGCTTCCAAACATTTTAATTTTCAATTAGGTCATGATAAAAACTTTTTGGGAGATGGCTATCGCAGTATGTTGTTAAGTGATAACGCGATGTTTTATCCGTTTTTTAAAATCACCACTTCTGTCTGGAAAATTAAATACATGAATTTATATACTGAATTTGACGATGCTTATAATGGCACAATCGATTCAGTTGTTGGTGTAACACGTAAATTCGGTTCGTTTCATTATTTAAGCTGGGATGTTTTTCCTTGGGTGCAATTAGGTTTGTTCGAAGGAATTGTATGGCCGGCAAATGATTCAACCAGATATAGAGGGTTTGACGTAAATTATATTAATCCAATTATATTTTTCCGACCAATAGAATTTGGTTTAGGTTCACCCGATAATGCTGTAATTGGAGCAAATATTAAATTCACACCATTAGAAAAACTGATTATTTATGGTCAGTTTATTATGGACGACTTAGACGTAGCAGCTGCGAGGGCAGGGGATGGGTATTATAGAAATAAATTTGGTATTCAGGGAGGATTTAAATTATACGAACCGTTTAAAATTAAAAACCTGATTGTGCAGGCAGAAATGAATCAGGCTAATCCGTATACTTATGCTAGCAAAGAGCCGGTGCAAAATTATGCGCATTATAATCAGCCTTTAGCACATCCGCTTGGCGCTAATTTCAGAGAATTTATTTTTATTGGTAATTATCGTTTTTTCGAAAGATTTTATCTGGAAGCAAAATTACAGTCCGCCGTAAAAGGAGTAGATGCCAATAATGCCGAGCACAATGGTGGTGATATTTTTACCTCCGATTTCGAAATTCCGGGCTTCCCCGATTCGTATGGTAATTTCATCGGACAAGGATTAAAAACAACAATTAAAAGTACAGACCTGCGTGCGGGATATTTATTAAATCCTTCTATTAATTTAAATATTGAGGGACAGATATTTATCAGAAATTATAAAAATGATAAAGATGTACTGTCCACTACTATGGTAATGTTATCGCTCAAAACCGATTTGTTTAATGCCTATTACGATTTTTAAGGCCTGAAATATTGTTTTATTTTTGCCGTTAGTTCTTTATGTGATGTATAGAGGGGATATGCTATGATGTGTGGCGTACGAAATGAATAAATTAGTCCTCCGCCTCGGCGGACGTACTTAATAAATAACTTGGTCCCGTAGTTCAACGGATAGAATAGGAGTTTCCTAAACTCTAGATACAGGTTC
>DAORKJ010000046.1:18123-20696 GCA_035439505.1 Chitinophagales bacterium | reverse complement strand
GGTCCCGTAGTTCAACGGATAGAATAGGAGTTTCCTAAACTCTAGATACAGGTTCCCTGCCCGACTGCTAGCGCAGCGCGGCAGGCGGGGATTCTGCTCGGGACCACTATTTAAATGTAAATAGGAGTTTCCTAAACTCTAGATATCAGTTCCCTGTCCGACTTGCGTTAATAGGCGGGCTTGCCTCACTAATGTAATGCAATGAAATTAGGGAGGGATTCTGCTTGGGACTACCTTTAACTAGGATTAAAAACTTTAAATATCGATTCCCCAACACCACTGATTTAAATTAATTTATATTCTGATTCATTATTAATTTTGAAGCTTCGTTAATGGTCCCGTAGTTCAACGGATAGAATAGGAGTTTCCTAAACTCTAGATACAGGTTCGATTCCTGTCGGGACCACTATTAAAATGTAAAAAGGTGTTTCCTAAACTCTAGATAGCAGTTCCCTGCCCGACTTGCGTCAGCAGGCGGGGATTCCTGTCGGGACCACAAAAGTTAACGTTTTTGAGTTCCTCCATGTCGCAAAAACCGTCCCGCTGTTGCGGGACACTTTCTAATGATTAATTTTGTGTTGATTTTTGGCTCCGTAGTATAATGGATAGAATGCCTGCCCCGCTGACTAAAGTCAGAGGGGGAAGATTCCGGTTCTTCAGATGGCGGTTTCACCAATTTAAAAGTATCTTAATACCTATCATGGGTATAGAACAGTGATTATTCTCCCACCAATTATTAATTATTAATTTTACATTTTAAACTGGCTCCGTAGTATAATGGATTGAATGCCTGCCCCGCTGACTAAAGTCAGAGGGGGAAGATTCCGGTTCTTCAGATGGCGGTTTCACCAATTTAAAAGTATCTTAATACCTATCATGGGTATAGAACAGTGATTATTCTCCCACCAATTATTAATTATTAATTTTACATTTTAAACTGGCTCCGTAGTATAATGGATAGAATGGAAGATTCCGGTTCTTCAGATGGCGGTTCGATTCCGCCCGGGGCTACCACCATTTATAAAACTGGCCAATCAGCATTTCGCTTTTTGGTCTTTTTTTTACCCTTAAATCATTACTTATGACAGTTTTTGTTTATGCCCTTAAAAACCAAATCAATGATGAAATTTATGTAGGAATTTCTGCTGACCTTGATCGAAGATTAAAAGAACACAATTCAGGAAAAAACAGGTATACAAAAGCATTTATACCTTGGTCTATATTTTTTTCTGAATCCTGCGAATCTTATGCGGAAGCCCGGAAACGTGAAATTTATTATAAATCTGCGGCGGGTAAACGGAAATTAAAAAATAGGTAGAAAATTATTCTTAGTTGTTGTTAACCTATATACTTGAGGTTTAGGCATATTCCTCTTGCAGTTTTAATTTATATGGTTTGTTTAATGCTTCTTGAGATATTTTAAAATGTGAAGCCAAAATACGTATATTCGCTTTGGACAACCCCTTTTTATAACTTAAAATATCAGAAATTAATCCTTTACTAACGCCAAGAATTTTAACCAAATCTTTTGATTTTAAATTGTTTGCTTCCATAAGCGCCTGTATGAGCACTATAGGGTTTTTATCTGTAAAAGGGGAATGTTCTTCATCCCATTTCTCAATTAATAAAGTAAGTAACGCTATTTCCTCTTTTATTAATTTAGATTTAGGTGTTTTATAAACCAATTCTTCAAGCATTTTACAATATGTTTTGTATTGGCTTTTAGTTTTGATGATTTTATATTTCATGACTAATACATTTTTCATTAATATTCACTGATTGTATATTGTTTCCCTTGTTTGCAAAGTTTATCATACTCCGCATGTGTGCCAATCCAACAAACAAATAAATGAACCTCTTTCTCACCAAACTGATAACTGCAAATCATACGATATTTATTGCCTGCTATATTAAAAACCACCCGCTGACTTCCATTACCTAATAAATCTGCAGTTGCAAACGTTGCACAAATATCATTGGAATTAGCCCAATCAGCAACCTTGATTATGGTAATCCAATTTTCAAAAGAACTTTCACCGGACTTGTGTTTACCAACATAGTCTCTTATAGTTTGCGCTTTGATAAGGTGGACTTTCATAGGTTTAACGGTAAAGGTAAAAAAAAGTTCACAATATGTGAACTTTTAGGCAATTTTTTAAGGCAACTTAGCCACCCTTTACTATTATGTTGCTCGGTCAATCCCGGTAGTTTTGTAGGTCAGAGCTGAAACTATGGGCAAGAAATACCTTGGTCCAACGCTGGATTATCAGACTTTTGGTCAATTTAGCAAAGTAAGCCTATTGTATAGATAAAATGTAATGAAATCCTTTTTGTTAGTTACCATTCCGGCATTTCTCAATCACTCCACCACCACCTGCACATACCCAAAACTATTTTTAGGAATGATGAGCTGATTTTTTTGTTTATCGATGGTTATTCCTTTCACCTCAAAAAATATTTCAGAATTTTTAGCCCAAAAACCGGTTGAACCTGCACTGCTATATGGAAATTTTCCGGTTACATAATGCAATTCATAAGTTATTGATGAAAATGTAGAAGTAATTTCGGGATTA